>CANICR010000015.1 GCA_947466405.1 Chitinophagaceae bacterium
ACCAATATCAACATTCCCATTTAAAGGAAAAAATGGATACCCAGGCAATGTAAAGTCTGGGTCGTAAGCAGTATTCGGATTTAAATCCAAATATACTGGCTTGTATTTATTTGTGGCAGAATCCGCTAATAAATCTAGATAAAGAAAATTAGGCTCTGTAAATATTTTGTCAGTGGCTAGATCCGGAATTTGCTGAATTTGCAACTCTGCTCTATGAATAATTCTATTTTTGAAAGAATCCAAAGCAGGCACTCTAATAGTAGCAAAAGTACCAGGACTTGCTTGAATAAATAATTCCTGATCTCCGCTAGGTAAAGCATTTCTAGTACGTGTTATTTTATTAGATACAATAGACCTTCTAATTGGATCATTCATTGGATTAAAATAAAAATTAGAATATACAGTATCTATAGTAGCTGAATAGGCAGAATCAATAGACACCCTGCTTTTTTTCTTATAATGCAATTCTAATCTGGTTTTATCATCTAATAAATTCACATACAAAATACCATTACCGGAATTGGCTACAATGGCAAATCCATTATTAAACAATCTAAATAAAGAATCCGATTTAAATGCGTTATTAGGTGAACTAGAAACAGTATCCCTGCTAAACAATTTATCCCTGAACTCATTTGATAATTTTATCCTGATTTGATTGTTTACAGAATCGGATGTTCCAAGTTTTGTATAGGCTTTCAATCCTGGTATGTCAACTGATTTTGTTTCGCTAATTGAAGTATTTATTCCTGGAGAATAAGTAATGGGACACAAACTGTTTATTGAATCCCAAAGTCCATTTGCATTGACAGGCACATCATACACTTTTAGTTGTATTGGAGTTAGACTATCCCCCCAAAATGATCTATAACTCAAACACAATACAACAGAATCAATCTGAACTATTGAATCATTTACATTTACCCCAATATGGTATGGATAAAAAGAAGGTTTAAGTTGTAAAAATAAAGAGGCTTCTGTACTACCTAATAACGGATCATATAATTTACCAATGATGTAATTGTCAGTTAAATTAAGCTTTGTAGAATCTTGATTAATCCCATCAAATACACCTTGAACAGTAATAAGATCAAGCGTATCTGCAAATGTATTAATATTATCTACCTCCGGAATCAAGTCTGATCCTAAAGTCGTCGTATCTAATTTCGTACAAGCTACTATTGAAAACCCGAGAATTATTGTTAGCGTAAAAGCAAATGAAAAAAATCTATTTGGCACTTAATCTAAATTTATAAAAGTTATCACCTATTTTGAAAGATCATTAAATAATTGCAAATAATCTGTTAAATCACTCTCTGGATCAAAATGCAACACTTTCTTCCCTTTAACCTTTGAAAACTCTTCGGTCAATTTTTTATCTACATTCTCGGCTCCAAAAGTAATGGCATCAGCAAAATGAGCGCCACCTTTGTACATTGCAATATTATTATTATCCTTAAATATCTCTAATTCTTTTTTAGTGATATTATCATTGATAGTGGCCAATTTTAAAAAATCCGACCCCATTTTTTCTTTAAATGTATTCTGTCCTATGGTAAAAATAACCTTACTATTACTGAAAATTGGCTCTTTTTTATAAGCGCATTTAATAAACATGGGGATCAAACCAGTCATCCATCCACTGCAATGAATAATATCTGGAGGCCATCCAAATTTCTTTACCGTTTCTAAAGCCCCTTTGCAAAATAATACAGTCCTTAAACCATTATCATCATACCATTTTTCATTCTCATCCGTAAAAACAAATTTACGTTTGAAATAATCATCATTATCTAAGAAGTAAACCTGCAGCCTTGCATTTGGAAGAGAGGCCACTTTAATAACCAATGGATAATCATCATTATCAATAGTAACATTAATGCCTGACAACCTTACCACCTCATGAAGTCTATGCCTGCGTTCATTAATAGATCCAAACTTGGGCATAATACACCTTACTTCTAAATTATTGTCATTGGAAAGCACCGCCAACTTATTAACAATTTCAGCAAACTCTGTGAGTTCTAAATAAGGTGACATTTCATTTGCAATGAATAAAATTCTTTTCTTTGTAGACATTTGTACAATGTTAGATGTGGAATTTTTAAATAGTTTGCAAAAGTACTGATTTTTTTGGTTAATTTTTCGTTTAATTACGTTGCAGTGTCACTATAAAAGATATAAATGATTATATATAAAAAAATAAATGATATTACACAGCACCTTGATAATCATAGAAAAGAGGGGCATACAATAGGTTTTGTACCTACCATGGGCGCCTTGCATAATGGACACATTTCGCTCATTACTGCTTCAAACATTGACAATGATTTAACGGTTTGTAGCATTTTTGTAAACCCTACCCAATTCAATAACAGTGAAGATTTTGAAAAATATCCTACAACATTAGATAATGATATAGATTTATTAGAATTAAATGATTGCGATATTTTGTTTTTACCGTCTACCGATGAAATCTATCCCCCGAATTTTATTAAACAACATTATGAATTGGGAGCCTTAGCAGATGTACTGGAAGGCAAATACCGACCCGGTCATTTTCAAGGCGTTTGTATGGTGGTAGATAAACTAATTTCAATCATTCAATGCGATACCCTTTACCTAGGTCAAAAAGATTATCAACAATGTTTGGTAATTAGTAAATTAATAGAATTAAAAGGGTTAAATACTTTTGTCAAAATCATGCCTACTATCCGAGAAGATAATGGCCTCGCAATGAGTAGTCGGAATAAAAGATTACAGATTGGTGAATTCAACAATGCAGCTACTCTTTATAAAACCCTCTCCTATTTAAAAAACAACATTGCACCAGGTGATGTCAATTCTATCATATCTGAAGCAACAAATTTATTAACCAACAATGGCTTTATTGTAGACTATATAGAAGTTGCCAATGAACAATTAGAAATCATTTCAAATTGGGACGGAAAATCTAAAACCATCTGCTTAATAGCCGCTTCAATAAATAACGTAAGGCTTATTGATAATTTAATATTAACATAGTAATCAACAAAACAAATTTTACTCCCTAACAATAACATTACACCATATCATAAAATCAACAAAAAAAACAATGTTAAAAAAATGGCTCTTTTTTCATTAAGCAATTGTAACTTGTAACTATATGCGTAAAAGAATTTTCGGTTTTCTTCAATACTTTTTCTTTTTGGGAGCAGGATTATTCCTTGTTTGGTGGCAATTGAAATCAATGACTCTTTCCGAAAAAGAACAATTTTTCGATGCCCTATCTCATGCTAATTACTGGATTGTAATACCCATTGCAATCATGAGCATGCTTAGCCATATTAGCAGATCAATGAGATGGAAATTATTAATGCAGCCTCTTGGATATACCCCAAAAATCAGTAACTTATTTTTAGTAACTATGGTTGGCTATTTAGCAAATTCAGCAGTACCAAGACTAGGAGAAGTTATCAAATGTACTTTACTGGCAAAATATGAAAAATTAAAAGTCGACAAATTAATCGGAACTATTATTGTAGAAAGAAGTTTTGATATCATTTGTTATATTTTATTTATTGGCATTACAATACTTATTCAAATAAATGTGATCGCTAAATATTTACAAAAAGAATTTAGTTTGATTGGTATTTATACCCCTAATAACCTCTTTAAATTAATGGCCTTTTTATTTTCATTCATAGCAATATGGATCTTCATAAAACAGCTTTTCAAAAAATACAAATCAAATAAAATCATCAATAAAATAAGCAACTTTATTAATGGAATAATTGAAGGATTCCATACCATAAAAAAACTAAAAGAAAAAAAACTATTCTTACTCCATACTTTATTCATCTGGTCTATGTACTTAGGACAAATCTATCTTGGGTTTAAAGGTTTGGAAGGCACTAAATCTTTAGGCTTATCACCTGCCTTTTCAGTATTGACACTTACGACATTGTCAATGATTATAACCCCTGGAGGCATTGGTTCCTTCCCTATTTTCGTAATGCAAAGTTTACTTATTTACGGAATCAATGAAAATATTGGCAGCGCTTTTGGCTGGTTAATGTGGGGAGTTTCTACCGGATTGTTAGTTATTGTTGGTTTTATCAGCTTACTACTTATTCCGTATTTTAATAAATCTCTTGTAGCCAATCATGAAAGCACGCCAGAAATAATCGAGTAATTGAGTTACAATTCGGCCTGTTTTTATTTTGTGTTTCCAAATTACTACCTATTTTTACATACTACGCGAGCTTACCGGATTTGTTTTATTCTAATGCAGAGCCATCTCCTATATCGCCCAACTTTTACTAAAATTGTTTTATGCCCGTAAATAAAGAAGTTAAAAAAATCACCACCAATACACTTCAAAAAATGAAGGAATCTGGCGAAAAGATTTCAATGATTACCGCGTATGATTTCTCATTTGCAAAACTTTTCGATAAGTCAGCCATTGATATTATTTTGGTTGGTGATAGCGCGAGTAATGTTATGGCGGGACACGAAACAACTTTGCCAATAACCCTTGATCAAATGATTTATCATGCACAAAGTGTGGTGAGAGGCATTGAGAGATGCCTAGTTGTGGTAGATATGCCATTTGGCTCATATCAGGGAAATTCCAAAGAAGCCCTTAGCTCAGCCATCAGAATAATGAAAGAATCTGGCGGTCATTCTGTAAAGCTTGAAGGTGGAGAAGAAATTGTAGAATCTATAAAAAGAATTGTTAGTACAGGCATTCCAGTTATGGGCCATTTAGGCCTTACCCCACAAAGCATTTACAAATTTGGCACCTATAATGTAAGAGCCAAAGAAGAAGAAGAAGCTTTAAAACTAAAAAAAGATGCTTTATTACTTCAAGAAGCTGGCTGCTTTGCCATTGTGCTTGAAAAAATTCCGGCAACTCTAGCCAAAGAAGTTTCAGAAAGCTTACACATCCCAACTATTGGAATTGGTGCGGGTGGTCATTGTGATGGACAAGTATTAGTCATGCATGACATGCTGGGCATTAACACTGAATTTAATCCGAGATTTTTGAGAAAATATTTAAACTTAAGCGAACTGATAAACAATGCTGTCAGTCAATATATTGCGGATATTAAATCAGGCGATTTCCCTAACGAAAAAGAACAATATTAATATCAAGTTTTCACTAATATCAAAATAGTATTTTTGTCAAGAATGCCTTTTCAATAACCCCATTCTTCTTTATCCAAAGACATTCCTTTATTATCAAGTTTTATCTTCCTAATTATTTTATTTCTATTATTATTACAGACTAAACACCCTAATAATAGCTTTAAATATAACAAATTATTATATTACTCTTGTGTATATACTTGTTAACTTTGCGACATAAAATTTTTTATTAAAATAAAACTGTTTCTAATAATGGACTTCTTAAAAACTTTACAAATCCAATCTACTAACGCAGGTGTTTCAACTGGAAATACATGGATTAAAACGAAAGGAGAATTGATTCATTCTTACTCCCCTGTTGATGGAAAAAAAATTGGCTCTGTTATTTCTGCAGACAAAAATTCTTTCAATAGTTTAGTTTTAAAATCTCAACAAGCTTTTGAAATATGGAAAACATGGCCTGCCCCTAAAAGAGGGGAAGTTGTAAGGCAAATTGGAGATGAGCTTAGAAAATTCAAAAACCCATTAGGAAAGTTGGTTAGTTACGAAATGGGCAAAAGCTTGCAGGAAGGATTAGGCGAAGTTCAAGAAATGATAGACATATGCGACTTTGCTGTTGGGTTGTCAAGACAATTACATGGATTAACTATGCATAGTGAAAGACCAGGTCATAGGATGTATGAACAATATCACCCACTTGGTATTGTAGGGATAATTTCGGCATTCAATTTCCCGGTGGCAGTTTGGAGTTGGAACTCTATGTTAGCAATGGTTTGTGGTGATGTATGTATCTGGAAACCTAGCGAAAAAACTCCTCTATGCGGAATTGCATGTCAGAAAATCATTCAATCTGTTTTAAAAAAGAATAGTGTACCCGAAGGAGTTAGTTGTCTTATCAGCGGAGGACGTGAAGTTGGAGAATGGATGAGTAACGACACAAGAATTCCTTTAATGTCTGCTACAGGAAGTACGAAGATGGGAAAAGCCGTTGCCGCAGCAGTTGGACAAAGACTTGGTAGAAGCTTACTGGAATTAGGGGGGAATAACGCTATAATTATATCTAAAGAAGCAGATTTGCATATCGCAATGGTTGCCGCAACTTTTGGCGCAGTAGGCACTGCTGGTCAACGTTGCACTACTACTAGGCGACTAATTATACATGAAAGTATCTATAATAAATTCAAAGAAAAATTATTGCACGCTTACAAACAATTAAAAATAGGCAACCCTTTAATTGAAAAAAATCATGTGGGTCCCTTGATTGATAAAGACGCCGTAGTTATGTATTTAGCTGCCATTGATAAATGCAAATCAGAAGGCGGTAAATTTATTGTGGAAGGAGGGTTATTAAAAGGCAAAGGATACGAAAGTGGATGTTATGTAAAACCATGTATAGCAGAAGCAAAAAATAGCTACGAAATTGTACAACATGAAACTTTTGCTCCCATATTGTATATTATGAAATACAAAACAATGGATGAAGCTATTGGTTTGCAAAATGGAGTACCACAAGGATTATCTTCTTCAATCATTACAAATAATCTTCGTGAAGCAGAAAAATTCCTATCTGCCATAGGCAGCGATTGTGGCATTGCCAATGTAAACATAGGTACATCAGGTGCAGAAATTGGAGGCGCATTTGGTGGAGAAAAAGAAACTGGCGGAGGGAGAGAAAGTGGAAGTGATGCATGGAAAGTATATATGCGCAGACAAACCAATACAATTAATTATACAGATAAACTTCCATTAGCACAAGGAATTAAATTCGATTTATAACCTTAATAATACTTTTATTCATCATTATTTCCAATTTTATATTACTAATTACACTAAAAATAAAAAATATGCACAAGACCTACATTTTACTACTTTCAACTTTCCTCATGTCCTTCTATGGCTTTTCTCAAAGCACCGAAACCAATGAAAAAAAAGCACCAAACAATTGGCATCAATTAGACAAAATCGAATCAGGCTTTAATGGAATTAGTTTAGATAAAGCTTATAATTTTATAGCTTTAAAAAAACTAAAAAGCAAACGTGTTATTGTTGCAGTTATAGATAGCGGAATTGATACCCTTCATGAAGATTTAAAATCCATACTTTGGGTAAACCCAAAAGAAATACCAGGCAATGGAAAAGACGATGATAAAAATGGATATGTAGATGATGTTCATGGCTGGAATTTTATTGGCGGTAAAGATGGTAGAAATGTAAAAGAAGACAGTTACGAAGGCGCAAGGGTTTATCATACCCTAAAGGCAATATGGGAAGGCAAAGACATAAATGAAGAAAACCTAAGTGCTTTTGATAAAAAATCATTTGAAACATATAAAAAAGCAAAGAAAAAAGTGGTAGGAGATGTAAATGAAGAAGAAATAACATTCCTTAAAACAATGTACCCAACTTTAATTAGCGGAGATTCTATTCTAAAGATAGAAATTGGCAAGGCAGAATATACTGGAAATGATTTGCGAAATAATAATACAATAAATCCTGCAGGCAAAAGAACAAAAAGTTTTATTCTGAGTATTTGTAAAGCAAATGACAATTACGATATAACCAATAAGCAGTTACTAGATGAATTTGATGGGCAAATTAGAAAAGGCGACGACGCAAAAATAGCTCCCAAAAAATATCGTGGCGATATTGTAAAAGATGATGAAAGTAATATCAATGATAGATACTATGGCAATAATGACATTATGGCTTCTACCCCATTTCATGGGACACATTGCTCAGGAATTATCGGAGCCTCAAGAGTTAATAATATTGGAGTGAACGGCATTGCTGACAATGTAAGAATCATGATGATTCGCGCTGTTCCTGATGGCGACGAACATGATAAAGATATTGCCAATGCTATACGTTATGCGGTAGACAATGGAGCAAGATTAATTAGCATGAGCTTCGGCAAAGATTTTTCTCCAGAAAAAAGATGGGTAGATGAAGCTTTTAAATACGCAGACAAAAAAGGAGTTTTATTAATTCACGCTGCAGGCAATGATTCTAAAAACATTGATTCCGCAGATAATTTCCCTAATCCTGTATTTGAAAATGGATCAGGCAGAGCTAATAACGTCATTACTGTTGGCGCTAGTGGAGATGAAGCCAATGGAGGATTAACTGCTAGATTTAGTAATTATGGCAAATCAGAAGTAGACGTTTTTGCGCCCGGTGTAAATATCTATTCAACTATTCCAGGAGGAAACACTTATGGTAATGCAAGTGGCACAAGCATGGCTTGCCCAGTAGTTGCAGGGATTGCAGCATTAATTTTTGAATACTTCCCTGCTCTAAACGCCAAACAAGTCAAAGGAATTATTGAGAAATCAGCAATCGTTTGTGTTGAAAAAGTAAATATCCCTGGCACAACTGAAAAAGTTTCACTTTCTGAAATTTCAAAAACAGGAGCATTTGCAAATGCTTATGAAGCTATAAAAATGGCAGCTGATATGTCCGCAAAATTACAACTATCAAAACCATAACACCACCCTTCAGCGGCAAAAAAAAATAATTTAATTCTATTTTAGCAAAAAAATCCCATTCTTTTAGAATGGGATTTTTTTATTATTCTATACTACTTATTTACTGGAGTCAAAAATGAATTCTGTTCAATTAATTTATTAATCACTTTTACCGATTCATCAATATAAATATCACTTGACCTTACTTTTATCCATTGTTTGTTTTTCTCCACTTTATCAACAGAACTATTTATTTTAGCTGTATCCGTAACTAAATTATTGAATAATAGTGCATCATGAAGTTTGTTTAATTCGTCAAATCTATTATATACTTCCTTCATTTTCTTTTGTTCTTCCTTATATTTATTTATATTAAGGGAATACTCTTTATTGCTATAATTATCTATAAGCTTTACGTTTGTTTTAATATTATTGAAAGTGCTATTGTTCACTATATCCTCATTGATCAATGGAATAGACTTATCAATGGTTAATGATGTATTAGATAATTTATAATTTGCTTTGGGTATCTCATCCCAACCTAAAGCATTGTTATTGTCTTTTTCTCTAAATTTTAAATAATCATACCTGTCTGGCAAAATAACATCCGGAATAACACCTCTAAGTTGAGTGGCCCCTCCATTTATTCGATAAAACTTTTGCAAAGTAAGTTTTAATGAGCCTAGATCATCTTCTGAATTATTATCACCTAAAGGAATTGACCTCTGAACAGTGCCTTTACCATACGTTGAACTACTCCCTATTATTATTCCACGTTTATAATCCTGAATAGCTGCGGCAAATATTTCTGAGGCAGATGCGCTTGTTCCATCCACCATTACAGCCAATGGACCTTTATATTGCGTTGCAGGATCATTGTCTGGTAATACATTCGCATTTTCTTCTCTTCCTTTAACTTGACAAATTGGCCCACTTGGAATAAAAAGGCCAGCCATCTGAACAACATCATACAGCGAACCTCCACCATTTCCCCTTAAATCAAGTATAATCCCATCCACATTTTCTGATTTTAATTTCTCCACCTCTTTAGCCACATCAGCTGCACATCTTGCCCCATTTGGTCTTTCAAAATCTGCATAAAATTCTGGTAAATAAATATACCCAATTTTATTTTCACCCTTTATTATTGCCGATTTAGCAAAAGTTTCTTCTGTATTTACTTCATCCCTTATTAAGATAATAACCTTTATACTGCCATCAATATGCTTAACTGTTAGTCTCACTTCCGATCCCTTTTCCGAACCTCGAATAAGTTTAACGGCATCTGAAACTGCATAACCTGTTACATCTACAGGATCATTGTTTCCTTGTCCCACTTTTAGGATTTCATCATTCTCCTTCAATTCTCCACTTTTCCATGCTGGACCACCGGCTACCAAACTTGTGATGGTAATTTTACCATCATTTTCTTTGAGTTGAGCTCCAATACCATAAAACCTGCCGCTCATTGACTCGTTAAATGATCGCAAATCAATAGGGGGGAAATAATTAGTATGTGGATCCATTAAGCCAGTAAGCGTATTCACAAAAGTGCTAAAATTCTCCTCCTGGGTTTCTCTTGTTTTTTTTGTAGTAAAATATCTATCCATTTGTTTACGAACGGCATCTCTTGCTTCTCTCTCTAATGTAGAATCTGCTTTATCAATTGCACCTTTCTTTCCTTTATTTTTAGCTTGATCTTCCTGAAGATCAATAAATTTAGATAACACAGCATATTTCATTCTTTTTCTCCACCTTTCATTTCTTTCAACAAAAGTCTTTGGATACTTTAATTTTTCAGGATCTAACTGAATTTTCTCATCAGAAGAAAAATCGAAAGGATTTGCTAGTAAATTAATATATAATAACGAAACTTCTTTTAATCGCTTCTGGTATGACTCGTTAATTGAATAAAAAGACTCCAATTCTTTTCCATGTATCTCATCATCAATTACCGTTGAATACTTTTTAAACCCATCAAGATCTGATTGAATAAAAATAGACTTTTCATCATCTAGCTCTTCTATAAATTTATCTAGCATCGCCTTACTGAAAGCATCATCAATTTTTTTAGGACTAAAATGAGCTTCTTCAATTAATATTCCCACGTTCTTTAGTACTTTGGCATATTTTACTTTAGGATCTTCTTTATCAGATCTCCCTTGACTTTTAAATACTATAAAAAAACTGACAATAGTTAACGTAATAATGATTGGAACAAATTTCTTACTCATAATGAATGTTGCAATTTTATGCATAATGTAAAAATAAAGGAAAATATCACTTTTATATGGCTGATCTAAATAAGATTATAAACAAACTTTTGTTAAACAAACAAGGCTAAATTAATTTAAATAACCCCATAAAATAAAAAATCTCCCCAATTATTTGGAGAGATTTTGGGTGGATGATGGGGCTCGAACCCACGACCCCCAGAATCACAATCTGGTGCTCTAACCAGCTGAGCTACAACCACCATTTTGAATTATGATGCAAAAGTAAATAAAAATATCACCTATTCAAAATAGAATTTTTAATGATACTCCACTGAAAGGATAATTTAAGGATTGTTTGTTTATTGGAAGATATTGAGAAAATCTGCTTTTCTTCTGCTGGCAACTTCTATTTGACTTCCATCGTCCATGGTAAGTGTACCACCTCTGCCTTTGTTATATTTAATTATTCGATTTAAATTTACAATATGAGAATTATGGATTCTAAAAAAATGAGTATTAGATAATATCTCTTCAAATTCCTTGATATTTCTTGACGCTAATACCTTTTCTTTATTATTAATATAAATGATGGTATATGAGCCTTGAGCTTCTAGCCTTATAAGATTATCTAATTCCATAAAAACAAGTCCTTGTCCTGTTGGTATAGCAATTTTATTCTTTTTTGTATATTGGAAATTTCTTGAACTTAATAATAAAATTTTTTTCTGATTACTAATATACCTATCAGTCATTTTCAAAATCGACTTATGAATTACCTCTTTTACTCTATTTTCCAGAATTGGATCAATGAGATATTCATCAATTTCAAATTCTTTACTTTTTCCACATTCTATTTCGCTGTCAAATAAAAATATACATTGATAAAAAGAATTACTAATTTTCTCCAATAATTTAAATGCTGATTGATTAGGATAAGATCCATTGATAATTATTAAATCAGGATTTAACTCATTTATAACTTGCAATGCATTAGTTGGGTTACTTATTACATTAATTAATTCAATTTGAGGATAATATTCATTTATTAGTTTTTTAATAAACATTACTCTATCCTCTTTACAATCTATAATTATTGCTTTAAACATATTTCACAAGTAATTTTCAAATTATTTCGGATTAAAAAATATCACTATTCAATTGTAATAAACAATTTAAATATGAAATGTTCACCAGTAATTTAATAAGTGTGTTAATTTGTAACAATAACGCGCTTGATAAGAAGTTATAGCTAAACAGGATAATACATATTAGCTATAAACGTAATCAAAAACGGTTTTGAAAAAAATTGGAGAGTTTCTTTGAGTAATTAAAACAAAATTACTGAATATTCCATTAAAAAAAATATGCATTTTAATTATTTTGAGCATAATTTTATTTTAAATAATTTGTTTAATGCTTATACACTTGACTTAATATTTAAGATCATTAAGTATATATAGAATTCATAAATTTAAAAAAATGAAACCATTCCAATTCAAAAGTTTACTGCCACATGCCATCGCTGTATTAATCTTTCTTTTTGTTACAATAATATTTTGCAAACCTGGCTTAGAATCAAATGTAGTGTTAAATCAAAGTGATGGTACGGCATGGTTTGGAATGTCTCACCAATCGATGGAATATAAGAAAGTACATGGGCATATCCCTCTATGGAACACAAATATGTTTTGCGGAATGCCGAATTACCAAATTGCTATGGAAGGGAATTGGTCTCCTTTTTCACTTATCAATACTATTATTCAATTGGGACTTCCTCAGCCATTTAATTTCTTTTATTTGGCCTGTATTTGTTTTTACTTTTTATGTATTTGCCTTGGATTAAGACCATTCGCCGCCATTATTGGCTCCATTGCATTTGCTTTCAGCACCTACTCTCCCATTATTATAACAGCCGGACACGTATCGAAAATGATGGCACTTGCCTACTCTCCAGCGCTTATAGGATCAGTGATTCTTATTTTTAATAGAAAATATTGGCTAGGATTTATCCTTACTGCTATTTTTACCGCTTTGCAAATTGGACAATCACACCAGCAAATCAGTTATTATTTATTCATTGTACTGTTGATAATGACTATCTCCTATTTTATTCAATATTTAAAATTGAAAGAATTAATTCATTTCTCTAAAAGTGTAGGACTCATTCTAATTGCAGGGATAATTGGAGTGGCTTGTAACGCATTGTCCTTAATGACCTCTTTGGACTATTCGAAAGAATCTAAACGAGGCGGGCAATTAGTCATGAATACTAATGAAAAAAGTTTTTCAAATAGTGAATTAAAAGACGGGAAAACAGTAGGACTAAGCAAAGACTATGCCTTTATGTGGAGTTATGGAAAAGCAGAAACATGGACACTAATGTTTCCAGGCGTATTAGGATATGGCACTCATCAAGCTGAACGAGATGGAGAATATTATGTTTTTCCAAAAATAAAAGATAATGGTCCTCTTGTTTCTTATTTAAATGAAAATTTACCTCAGTTCCCAGCTGATCAAATCGCCAACCAAATGAATGGTGCTATTTATTGGGGCAATCAGCCATTCACTAATGGACCGATTTATTTAGGAGCCATTGTTTGCTTTCTTTTTATCTTCGGATTATTCTATTTAGACGGCAAACATAAATGGTGGATCTTAACAACCTGCGTATTATCCATTTTACTTTCTTGGGGAGATAATTTTAAAGATTTCAATTACTTCGTTTTTGATCATTTCCCTTTATACAATAAATTCAGAGTTCCCACCATGATTCTAGTAATACCGCAATTACTTTTCCCAATCATGGCATCCCTTGTTGTTGATAAATTAATTACTAATGAAACAAGAAGCGGATGGAAATCATTTAAATATGCAGGAATATCAACTTTAATTGTTTTCAGCCTAATTTTATTCTTCTACTTTTCAAGTGACTTTAGTAAAGAAAATAAAGCAAGGACAACTGAATTTAATTCAATTATAAAATCAGGTAGCCCCGATATTCAAAATAAATTACAACAAT
The DNA here is from genome assembly GCA_947466405.1 of Chitinophagaceae bacterium. Lineage (GTDB taxonomy): Bacteria > Bacteroidota > Bacteroidia > Chitinophagales > Chitinophagaceae > Ferruginibacter. The sequence goes on from CANICR010000015.1 coordinate 13,830, forward strand.
TAGATGAGAAATATAAACCCTCCATAGATAACCAAATTTATGAAGGCATGTTTAGCAATATTTCCAGAGACCCTAATATCACTGATCCAACAAGAGCTACAAGGGAATTTGTTTCTGCATTAAGAAAAGAAAGAGCTTCTTTTTTATTAAATGATATTTTACGTTCTTTACTTTTCATATTATTAGCCTTTGTCATTATTGCTTTATATCTCAAAAGTAAAATCAATTCAATAATTATGATTGTTGGATTAACTTTATTTTGCTCTTATGATCTATTACAATTTGGAATGAACTATCTAAATGATAAAAGTTTTGATTATAAAGATAGCTTTGAAGAATCTCAATTCCCAATGTCTAATGCAGACAAGCAGATTTTATTAGACAAAGACCCTAATTATAGAGTATTCAATTCCACTACAGGATTAGACGAATGTAAAACATCTTATTACCACAGATCAATTGGCGGCTATCATCCTGCTAAACTGGGTATTTACGACGACTTGATAGCTAATCAATTCAAGGGTAACATAAATATGTCTGTGTTAAACATGCTGAATACGAAATACATTATTCAACAGCAAGGAAATGATAAAGTTGCACAATTGAATACTGGTGCATTAGGAAATGTTTGGTTTGTTAAAGGGGCAAATTTTGTAAAGGGCCCAGTTAATGAAATGAGGGCATTAACAAACTTTAATCCAAAAGACACTGCTATAATTGATGAATCATTTAAGTCGTTAGTTACTGCTTTTTCTGCACCTGACTCATCAGAAAATATAAAAATGACTGCTTTCGACAATGATACTATCTCATACGAATCCAATACCAAATCGAATCATGTAGCTATTTTTAGTGAAATGTATTACAAAGATTGGAAAGTTTATATCGACAACAAGCCTAGCGAATATTTTAAAGCAAATTATGTTTTAAGAGGAATGATGGTACCAGCAGGTAACCATAAAATTGTTTTTATATTCGAGCCTAAATCATATTATCAAGGAGTACAAATCTCTAGTATTTCTAGCTGGTTACTAACCTTTCTTTTTATAGGCATTATAAGTATGTTGTTGTTAAAAAAGAAAAAAGAACAAACTAATTAAACGCAGTTTATTAAATAAATACAAATTATTAAAATAGAAAAGAGCGGAGTACATATAACTGCAATAGCCCCATATAAAATTTATCCAGCAAAAATGGGTGGGCAAAAAGGTATTGCCTGTTTTTATGAAGCGTTCTCTACTCTATTGCCTGTAACTTTAGTTTCTACAAAAAACAATGAATATCCAAAAGAATTAGCTGCTGAATTTTTACCCATTTTAAGCAATCATTTTTCAAGATATTTTAATGTATTCTTACTGATAAGATTAAGTAAAATAATTAACAAAAGAAAGTCAACCCATATAATTCTTGAACACCCTTACTTAGGCTGGATGGGAATTATATTGCAACTTTTCTTAAAAGTAATTATCCACTCACATAATATTGAATCACTTCGTTTTAAAAGCACCGGAAAATGGTGGTGGAGAATATTATGGTTTTATGAAAAAACTGTTCATCGTAACGCAGATATCAATTTCTTTATCACCGAAGAAGACAGAGTTTTTGCGATAAATAACTTTAAGCTAGACCAAACAAAATGCTTTACCATAACATATGGTTTTGACCTAAACACACCTCCTTCGAATGAAGAAAGAAAAATGGCAAATAATAAACTGAAAACATTACACCATATCCCTTCAGATATTGTAGTGCTTCTGTTTAATGGCACATTAGATTACAAACCCAATTTAGATGCAGTAAATCACATCATCAATAATATCAATCCCATATTACAAACCCATACAGATTTCAAATACAATATCATTATTTGCGGCAAAGGATTACCCGCTTCATACAATAATTTGCAAGGTCACAAAAACATTATATACGCAGGTTTTGTAGATGTCATTTCACTTTACTTTAAAGGTGCCGATATATTTATAAATCCTGTGATTGACGGCGGGGGTATAAAAACCAAACTTGTAGAAGCATTAGGAAATAATCTTTTTACCATTAGCACTATTGAAGGAGCGATTGGAGTTCCTGAAGAAATTACTAATAAAAGAATGCACATCGTAAAAAGCAATGATTGGAATTTATTCGCTGATGCAATTGTTCATGCTAGTTATGGGGACAGCTCTATCGATCAAGCATTTTTCGATTATTTCTATTGGGATAAAATTGCAAAAAAAGCAGCTAATGCAATAGGTAATAAATAATCACAAGACTTTATAAAAAAAAGGTTTATTACTTATAATCTTTGGTGTATGATAAAAAAGAACCCCCACATTTTTTACAAATCCAACAATTTGAATAAAAGTATATCTTGACTTTGAAAGAAAAAGAATTTTCTCCAATAAATATCCGATTAAAAATACAGGTATATCAATAAAATAAAAGAGTAAATCAAAAAGAAACCAACCCACGCCAAACTCTTTTCTAATACGAACAAAATTACTGAGCATAATTTGTTGGCCTTTTTTATCAGATAAATTAAAATATCCTTTACCTATTGACGAAAATGCTTTATTAGCTGTTTCTCCTTGCAAATGGATTACTTTACATTGACCAAAAATACAAAGCTTCCCCTGTTTTTTTATTCGGCTACACCACTCTGCTTCTTCAGCATACAAAAAAAAGTCTTCATCCAACAAACCCGATTGATTAATGATTTTCTTTTTAACCATTAAGAAAGCACCATTAATCCAATCTACTTCTACTAAATCATCTGCATTAGGGACATTTGGTTTATTGACTTTAAATAAAGTCCCCATACTTTTTATAATGTCTCCTAAATAAGGCAATGGAAGCAGATAATTTAAGCCCCCCTTCATTGCATAATTACCAGCTATCTGGGCACTTCTATCTTCATTTAACAATTGGACACCACAGGCTACATAATTAGACTTATTAAACAATGTCAATACTTCATTTATAGCATCATTTTCTATTAAAGTATCTGAATTCAACAATAATATATTTTCTCCATTAGAAATATTAATTCCAGCATTATTAGCTCTTGCAAATCCGGCATTATATCCCATTTGGATAAAATGAACATTTGGAAAATTTACACTTAATAATTGTTCAATATCATCATTAGAAAAATTATCCACTACAATAATCTCAAAATCATCTGTATTGAATTGAAAAATAGATTGTAAACAGTTGAATACTAACTTTGATGACTTATAATTGACAATAATGATGGATAATTTCACCTGAAACGAATTAGATATTAAATACTTTTACTATTTTATAATAAATTACTCAAACTTAAAGTTTTAATGTTAAATTTGTTGATTTTATATAAATAAATATGAAAACAGCATTAATTACAGGAATAACAGGACAAGATGGTGCTTATTTAGCAGATCTATTATTGAGTAAAGGCTATAATGTACATGGTATAAAAAGGAGAAGTTCTTTAATGAATACCGATAGGATTGATCATCTTTTATTTGACAAATCAATTTCAGATAGATTTCATTTGCATTATGGTGATTTGACAGATTCTAGTAATCTCATCAGAATCATTCAACAGACACAACCAGATGAGATTTACAATTTAGCAGCTCAAAGTCATGTTCAGGTTAGTTTTGAAACACCAGAGTATACTGCCAATTCAGATGCAATGGGTGTTTTAAGGATACTTGAAGCAATTCGAATATTAGGACTTGAGAAGAAAACAAAGTTTTATCAAGCATCTACATCAGAATTGTATGGAAAAGTTCAGGAAATTCCACAAAAAGAAACAACTCCTTTTTATCCAAGATCTCCATATGGCGTTGCTAAATTATATGGATATTGGATTACTGTAAATTACAGAGAAGCCTATAATCTTTTCGCGGTGAATGGTATTTTATTTAATCATGAAAGTCCTCTTCGTGGTGAAAGCTTTGTTACAAGAAAAATAACGATTGGGGTTGCCAATATTGCACTAGGATTAGAAGATATATTATTGCTTGGAAATCTTGATGCCAAAAGAGATTGGGGGCATGCTAAGGATTATGTAGAAGGAATGTGGCTTATGCTACAACAAGATGTACCTGATGATTTTGTGTTAGCAACTAATGTAACTACCACGGTTAGAGATTTCATCATAATGGCATTTGATCATGTAGGCATTACCCTTTCGTTTAAAGGAGAAGGTATTGAAGAAAAAGCATTTGTAGAAAGCTGCAATAATCCTGCTTATCAATTACCTGCTGGCAAGCAGGTTGTAGGAATTCATCCAAGATATTTCCGCCCAGCTGAAGTAGAGCTTCTGATTGGCGATGCAACCAAAGCAAATACTATATTGGGATGGAAACCAAAATATGATTTACAGATGATGGTTACAGAGATGATGGAAGAAGAAATAAGAAATAAAACAAAATAATAGTCAATTATTTTTAATCAAATAATCCTTAAAGGGTATTGCATTAATATCAAAACAATTTTCTTCAAATACCTTATATGCATTTGAAGAATAATTCTCAAAATTTGATTCGATTTTATTAATGGCATTAAACAATGTAGTTGGGTTATAATCATCAACTAGCACCCCTGCTCCAGCTTCTTCTAAAAAATAGAAAGCTTTTACATTTGAAGCAATAACTGGAACTCCAGCAGCTAAATAAACAAATAACTTCCCTGAAGGAGCTGTTTCATAATTAATATTTGATTTTAAAATATCCCAATTGTAAAAGCAAAAGCCAATCCTAAATGTAGATATATACTTTATAAAGTCATTGACATTTAAATAATTGTTATCAACTTCAACCTGATTTGATTGAAGTAAATGTTTAAACTTACTTTCAATAATCAATTTTGTACTTTTTTCAAATGCTCCTTTGAGGGTTAATTTAAATTCATTGTGTTTTTCTATAAAATTCAAACAATCTAAAATAGCAAAATCCTTAACAATAGTTCCAGCCCATATTAAGCCTTCGCGATTAGATTTATTAAAGAAGGAAGCACTTTTTACAGGAGCATTTTGAATAAAAAAAGTACGAATACCTTTACCCTTAAATAAATACTCATACCTGAACTTATTTTGAATAATAACTGATTCAATTTTATCCAAATCAATCTTTTTAAAATACGGGTCATTGGGAATGATTTCTAATGACAAGAAATTGACAACCCCAATTACTTTTTGAGCAACAAATAAAGGCATTGGATCTACTGCAATTATGATATTGTCTTTAAATGCTACTATTTTTTTCGCTAATAATCTAGCTTGATAATTTCTATAAAAAGAAACCCTAAATGAGTGATTAAATATGTACCGACTAGTCCTTTTTAAAATAGCATTTGAAATTAAATCAAGTTTTCTATAAATAAATTTAGCAACTTTATCGGGTGTTATATAATCAATATTTTTATTGCTTTCTTTATTTTTACCAAGATATTCAGGAGAAAAACTTACTATATTCAATTCAAAATCCTTGCCCAATAAGTCATATAAATTCAAGATGGTAGGTTGATAAAGCAATATATCATCCGAAGAAATGATGGTTATTTTTTTCATTATTTATTTTTTACGCTAATACCATCATTTTAGCAAGTTCTTCAAAAGGTACTTTAGGATTAAAACCAATAGACTTGATTAATGTAGCGTCTGAAACTAATTGACGATACTCCGCTTTAAATGTATTTTTCTCTACTATATAATCCTGATAATCTTTTCCAATTAAATCAAAACAAACTTTTACCCAATCCAAAATAGAATATCCTAGTCCTGAACTTATATTAGCTTCCATTAACTGATCCTGATTAACTAATTTCCATACCCCTTCAACAATATCTCCTGCGTAAGTCCACTCTTTAATTACAGACATATCTCCTATCTCCAGCTTTTCTATACTTCCATTTGCAATGCTTCGTGCCGTTGACGCTATCTTCTGTGCCATGTGCCTATTAGATCTTCTTGGACTGTCGTGGTTAAAAAAGTAACCTACATATACCTGCAATCCCAATGTTCTGAAATAACGGGCCGCGTATACAGATTGTATTCTGCTTACAGAATAAGCATCTCTAGCTTCAAAAGGATCTGTCTCTTTTATGGGAATATCATTATTCTCAAATTGCAATCCACTTCCTGAAATAAAAACTTTTGTTTTGGGAGAATGCAGCCTTACTGCCTCTAAAATATTAAACGTTCCTGTTGAAATTGTTTCATGGTTTTCAAATAATGCTTCATGCCGCGTTGTGGAATTAGCTGCTAGATGAAAAATATAATCGGGAGAATGAATTTTTATTAACTCTACTACTTCAGAAAAGTTGGCTAAATTAGTTTTAAGATAATTACCAGATCGACTAACCCCTATTACGTCAATATGCTCCTTGTTAAGTAGATTGGTGAGATAATGACCATCTTGACCATTTGATCCAAAAATAATTGATTTCATTAAAAGATTCTGATGAGAAATTTATTTATTAAAAAGGTCTTTTCTACAAAAAATAGTGTTCACCCTTGTATCAGCATAAACCTCATAATTCATAGACTTTAAAAAAAGATTAATTTCATTGAGTTTGAATGTCTTTTGATCTTCATCATAAGCTAATGTTTCAACACAAATTACTTCGGGCTTAATTCTAGTATAATCAATACTCTTTAAAATTTCAAGATCAAGGCCCTCCACGTCTAATGAAATGAAATTAGGAGATTTACCATTGAAATGTTGTTCAAGAATATTATTCACAGTAACCAAAGGCATTTTGATAATTTTTTCAATAGGGATTTTCCCTAACCCTTTCATCCCGATATTTTCCCAATGCCTAGCTTCTTTTTCTGAAAAAGTATTCAACCCATTAGCATAATTTGGAAAAACAAAAAAATCCGCTTGTGCTGTTTCATTAAAGCCAATTCCAGTATTTAAAACAATATCTTTAGGCCTCATTTTTTTTAACTTTTTAAACAAAAAAGGATTAGGCTCGATTAAAATACCACGAGACCCTCTTAAATAAAAAAAATATGTATTACTAATATATCTTGGTTCATTAGCTCCTATATCTAAATAGGTAGGATTTTTAATATCCAATTGATGAAACAAATGTGATAAAATCAAATCTTCTCCAAATTGAGCATAACTCATTTGCAAATCTGGCATTAATAACTTGACAATTTTTCTAAATATTCTCATCGATTCTAATTAGTTTGGTACAACTTTTAATAATATTTTTTTAAACTTATGCTTATACTTATTTATTTTTTTTTCGATTTTATTTCTAAAACTATTTTTTTTTATTGGAAGTATAAATAATTCCTCTCTTTTCTTACCCCCGAATTCTGAAGGCAATTTATTGAGTATGATATTTTCAAACTTGGCAGCAAATTTATCACACATCCAATCCTGCTCTATTTTTTCAACAATTGGCAAGGATTTTTCAATAGAATCTTTTAAACTCATTTTTGGATACGGTGGTAAATATGAAGTAATATGCCTAAATGTATCATTATCAGAAACTGAAAGTGGGCGTTTACTTATAATTGCTTGATCAGTAGTAGCAGCAAGTCCGGGCATATTTCTATCATATAAAAAACAATTTAGTGTATTTGAAGCACACCATTTAATTAATTGTTCTTTTGACATGAAATCGTGTGTAACAATAACTTCAATTCCTGGTTTTGCGATTTTTTTGCAGGTCTCAGATAATAAATAAGCATACTTCTCAGATTCAGGAACAAAATCACCATATGGTATATTTATTTTAACAATCGCTTTATCAAATTCTTTATTCACGGCTTCCACCACTTGCTGAAAGCCCTTACCTTTTGTAGCAAACCCAAAACTTCCAATAACAGGGATTTCATTAACCTTATTAGTAATCTGAAAGTTTATTTTTTCAAGTGGCCTTGGGAAGGCATACAAATTATTTTTTTCAATTATTGTTGGATCCAATGCACAATAAATATTAAAATGCTTTTCGGGGCACAAGATAAATGCATCATTGGGGGCAACTTCCAAAATCATCGTAATTACAAAACCTAATTCTTTTTTTAAATTTCTAGTTTCAAGCCAAGACATCGTAACGGGATGATAATTAAAAAAATAAAAATCATACCCTGATTTTATTTCCCGATTTGTTATATCAACTTCACAATAATCGACTTGATATTTTTTTGATAATTTCAAGCAATTATACACCATATAACCAGATTCAAAGATGCTGTCTTTTGCTCTCTTGTTATTTATAAACAACCCTCTAAGCATTTGATATTGATTTCAATTATTTTTTATAAATTTCAATTTTAGGAACCGGGAAAATAAATCCAGTCCCCTTTTCTAATGCTTCTTTTTCCCTTACTATAAATTCAGCTTGAAAATGCCATGGTAACACCAGGTAATAATCTGGATTCATTGCTCGGCTTTCCTCTTCACTAATGATTGGAATATCTGTACCAAGGGTACTTGCGCCATATTTGTCTGGATTTCTTTCTGCAGCACATTCAACTAGGGTTTTATCAATATCGCACCATTGCAAAATAGTATTACCTTTTGTGGATGCTCCGTAAACATGTACTTTTTTACCTTCCTTTTTTAATTTAACAAGCAAATCATGCAACTCTACTTTTAACTTTTCTATTCTTTGTTGAAATTCAACATAAGGCTTGTCAGTATCTAATTCTAAATCAAATTCTTTGTGCCTGATTTCATTTATTAATTGATGATTTTCAGGTGTATCATGTATACTGTTGTCTTTATGAGTAGCGTAACAACGAATGCTGCCTCCATTGATTTCATTAAATGAAATCTTGAAAATCTTCATCCCGCCTTTTGCTAATATTTTTTCAAGAACAGCTAAACTGTAAAATTCAAGATGCTCATGACAAATCGTATCATAACTATCAAGCTCTAACATTCTAGGCATATAACTCATTTCAAAAATCCAAACGCCTTGTGGAGAGAGAAAACGACTAATCCCTTGAACGAAACTTACAGGATCTTCTAAATCATAAAACATGGCAATTGACGTAATGATATCTAATTTTTTACCTTCTAATAATTTAAACAATTCTTCTGAAGGAAATATATCCTGAACAACTTTAGCTTCCTTTACTTCCTGAGCCACATCACTTGGATCACAACCATATTTTATAAAATGTTTAGGATAGTAGCCTAATAAAGTGCCATCATTACATCCAATATCCAAAACAGAAGGTGTCTTTATATTGCTAACATTATTTATTACAGAGTCAACAATTTCATTCAAATGATTTCTCATAGTATTGTTTGTTCCACTCCTATACCAATAGGCCGCATATAAAATTTCTGGAGGCACTGAATGTTCCATTTGCAATAAACCACATGCATTTTCATCTTCTTCTGGATTGCATCTTACCAACGTACAATCAATTTTACGCTCACTTGGCATTTCTTTACCTGGCTTTACAAAACTGCCTTGCAAATACTGAGGACCAAGATCAATAACTTTTTTCAAGGAGCTTGACCCACAAACTCTACATGTAGTTCTTTTACGAATGTGCATATTAATTTTATTTTACTTTATATTAATAATTAATCCATTGCTTAACAATACACTATGAATTAATTTCGATTAAAACTAAATATCAACTATTTGACAACCATTTAAAATAAAACATTAAAGAACTCAACATTTTAAGTGAATTTAATATGATTATCAATAATTTCGTAAAAATAGTTTTTAATTTTAATTATTCAACTAAAATCAATGTCTGAAATAAGAAAAAGAAGTTTAAAAGCCACAGTTTGGATTTATTTCGGATTTTTGATTGGAGCAATAAATACCTACTTACTTACCCATAAAAGCTGGTTTAGCATAGAACAAAATGGATTAACCAGGGCTTTAATCGAATCTAGTCAGCTTGTTTTCGCTTTTTCCACACTAGGTGTTACCTCCTATTTATATAAATTTTTTCCTTACTACGAAGACAACCTTTCTCCCAAGAAAAATGACATTTTATTTGTTGCGCTTCTTGTAGCCCTTATTGGCTTTTGCGCTACTAGCTTAGGATTACTATTAATGGAACCAATAATAATTAAGAAATTCAGTACAAACTCGCTTCTTTTTGTACAATACTTTTATTGGGTAATACCCATGGCTTTATTTGTTTTACTTTTTAATATTTTAGAAGTTTACTCAAGTGGATTTGGCAAAGGAGTATTAACGAGTTTATTAAAAGAAACCATTATAAGATTATACACTTTAATTATTATTCTCCTAAAGATTTTTGGAGTAATCAATTTCAAGAGTTTTATTATATTATTTTCTTTTCAATATGCAGTGATTGTAATTATTCTAACGGGCCATTTAGCATATCATAAGCAACTTTGGATTAATTTTCGATTTAGCAAGGTATCAAAGAAATACAGGAAGAAAATATTTGCAATAATGTCCTTTACTTTTATTGTAATTATTGTTGGCGCATTAAGACAAAGTATTGATGGTATTGTGTTGGCTGCAAAACAGAATTTAGGAAAAGTTGGAATTTTTGGATTGGCTTCTTATATGGTATCTCTATTACAAGTTCCCTTTAGAAGTATTTTAGCTATTACAATTCCAATACTATCTAGATTATGGAAAAATAAAGAAATCATTGAAATAGATAGAATTTATAAAAGATCATCCATCAACCTTTTAGCGTTTTCACTATTCCTCTTCTTTTGTATTTGGCTTAATTTCACCGATGGCATAAACTATTTTAATATCAATTCAGATTACCTTGAAGGCAAATCTGTATTTTTCTTACTAGGTATCGTTACGATTATTGAAATGGGGACAGGTGTTAATGGACAAATAATTGCCACCTCTACTTTCTGGCGATTTGAATTATGGACAAGCTTACTATTAACAATATTAATCATCCCATTGAGCTACACATTAACTACTAAATATGGAATTATGGGACCTGCAATTGCGAATTTATTTTCATTCACTATTTACAATTTTATTCGATTTTGGTTTCTGTGGAAAAAATTCAACATGCAACCTTTCACCTCCAAAACAATTGAAATCATTGCTATTGCTTTAATTTCCTATTTTGTAAGCTACACTTTATTTAAAAACATAAGTGGACTATGGGGAATAACCGGAAGGTCGATTGTATTTATTTCTCTTTATTCAGTTGGCGTCTATTATCGAAAAATATCACCAGATGTAATGCCAATTATAAACAACCTCAAAAAAAGAATGGGAATTAAAGAACAGACTATTATTTAATCATTGCTAAAAACATTTTCAATGATTCCTGTTTTTTACTATCTAAAAGAAAATTTATATTTTTTGTATAATAATACTGCATATCATAATGAGGAAATACGATACCTGACAATATAGTATCAAGATTATTTAGCCCTTCCCCAGTTGCCTGGTTGAACTTTTTTATAAAATCATCTGTAATTTTTTTGTTAGAAACCCATACCGCAAATACAAATGGCATTCCTGTCATTTCTTTCCAAGCCAAGCCTAAATCATACGTATAGTTTGATTTATTCCGTTGCATTAATGCCCGGTCTCCAATAACTAATCCTGCGACATTATTTTTTATACTTGCTTCATATCCTATTTCCGACGATTGCAAAACAGGTGTAATTTTCCAATGTTCCCTTAATAATATTTTTAATAAGGCAACCGATGTTTGACTTTGATAATCTAGTAGAATTGTTTCAATTTGATCAATAGGAACTTCACTGAATAAACAAACACTCGCTACTTCGCCCTCCGTAGCGATGCAATAATCAGAGATGATGTAATACTCTTTTAATTTGGGGATAACAGCAACTGGAACCAAGGCAATGTCAACTTCTTTTTTTATAAGCTGTTCAGCGATTTTTGATGGATAATCAATAGTTAGTTCAATCTGATTCTTCAAAGCACCTCCTTCAAAAGCGAATAATAAAGGTTTAGCATTTAAATAACTAACCGCCGCAATTTTTATCTTATCCTGCAATACTTTTTTTTTTACAAATTTAGTCAATTATTCATGTATTGCATAGAATAGTCAATGAGGAAATTCAAAAATCAAATATAGAATTCTACAGATAAACATAATCTGTATTACCTTTGCCATATGAATCAATCTCCATTAACAAAAATTTCTCCGATAGACGGACGATATGCCAATTCTACTAAAGAACTTTCTGAATATTTTTCTGAATTTGCATTGATAAAATACAGATTAAAAGTAGAAGTCGAATACTTTATCTATTTATCTGAAAAAAAGTTTTTTAGACTAACTAGTAAAAATAAAGAAAGCCTAAGATTCATTGTTAATACGTTTTCAATTGAAGATGCTCAACAAATAAAAGAGATTGAAAAAATAACTAACCATGATGTAAAAGCTGTTGAATATTTCTTAAAAAATACTTTTGATAAATTAGGAATAAGCGACTTGAAAGAATGGATTCATTTTGGATTGACTTCACAAGATATTAATAACACAGCCATTCCTATGCTATGGAAGGATTCTGTTGAATTAGAATTTTTACCTGCTATTTTAAACTTACAACAACATTTATTTAAACTATCAAGTCAATGGAAAAAGATTCCAATGCTTGCGCATACACATGGACAAGCGGCAACGCCTACTACATTAGGAAAAGAATTCATGGTGTTTGTTGAAAGAATTGAAAACCAAATTCAACTTTTCAGTTACATTCCTTTCTCAGGAAAATTTGGTGGGGCAACAGGTAATTTTAATGCCCATCATGTAGCTTTCCCTTCTTATAACTGGGTGAAATTCGGCAATGAATTTTTAGAAGAAAAACTGGGTATTGAGCGCCAGCAATACACCACACAAATTGAGCATTACGACTTACTTTCTGCCCATTTTGACAACATCAAACGGATTAATAATATTCTAATTGATTTTTCAAGAGACATCTGGAGTTATATCAGCATGAACTACTTTAAGCAAAAAACTAAAAAGAATGAGATCGGCAGTAGTGCAATGCCCCACAAAGTAAATCCAATCGATTTTGAAAATGCTGAGGGTAACTTAGGTATGGCGAATGCATTATTCGAGCATTTATCTTCAAAACTGCCCATATCTCGACTTCAAAGAGATTTAACTGATAGTACGGTCATAAGAAACATAGGCGTACCTGTGGCACATACTATCATAGCCATCCAATCAATTGAAAAAGGCCTACATAAATTAATTCTTAATGAGAAGAAAATAATAGAAGATTTAAATAATAATTGGGCCATTGTTGCGGAGGGCATACAAACCATCTTAAGAAGGGAAAACTACCCTTCTCCATACGAGGCATTAAAAGAAATTACAAGAGGTGCTACCATTGATAAAAAAGCAATACACCAGTTTATTTCCACATTAAAAATATCAGCGAAAATAAAAGCAGAACTTAAGCGAATTACACCCGAAAACTATACTGGAATTTATTAATTCGAAAATCCTATTTGTGAATTTCGCTTGTGAAATGAAATTGAATATCAGGATTATTTGAAATCTCTGTATTTAAGAACCATTCACTTTGGGCTAAATAAACAACATGTCCGTCTTTATCTTCAGCAATATTGGCTTGTTTATACTTGGTAAAGTCTTCTAATTTTTTTGAATCATTGCTTGTTAACCAGCAGGCCTTATAAAAAGGAAGGTTATTCATTTGTACGGAAGCCCCATATTCTTGCAATAATCGATATTGAATTACTTCAAACTGAAGCTCACCTACACATCCAATGATTTTTTTATTACCACCATATTGAGTAAATAATTGTGCTACCCCTTCATCAGTCAATTGTAATAATCCCTTTTCCAACTGCTTGGTTTTCATAGGATCTTTATTAACTACCTCTTTAAATATTTCAGGAGAAAAACTTGGAATTCCTGTAAAATAGAAATTCTCTCCTTCCGTTATGGTGTCGCCTATTTTAAAATTGCCTGTATCAAATAACCCTACCACATCACCAGGGAATGCTTCTTCAATGACATCTTTTTGGCGAGCTAAAAAACTATATGGATTATTAAACCTCACTTCTTTTTCCAGCCTAACATGATTATAAAAAGTATTCCTTGCAAATCGGCCACTACAAACCCTTAGAAAAGCAATTCGATCCCGATGCTTTAGATCCAAATTGGCATGTATTTTAAAAATAAACCCACT
>CANICR010000016.1 GCA_947466405.1 Chitinophagaceae bacterium
AAATAGTGTAATAGATACATTAACAGAAAAAAAACACCCAGCAAATATTATCAGATTTAATGGTTGGAAAGGATTTATTGATAGAAGGTCTTGGGAGCTTTCCGGACAATTGAATGAGCATCATCAAACGGTTTTTAATAAGTTGAAAATTCAGCCAATATTGGTTAAAGACGAGCCCGGATTTGTAAGTGCAAGAGTTATTGCAATGATTATTAATGAGGGCTATTTTGCTAAATTAGAAAAAGTAAGTACAGAAAATGAGATTGATATTGCGATGAAACTTGGAACTAATTACCCAAAAGGACCATTTGAATGGACAAGACAGATTGGCTTAAATAACATTTTACTACTTTTAATAAAGCTCAATAAAACGGATACTAGGTATTCCCCTTGCCCTTTAATTGAATTAGAATTAAAAAAACAATGAGTCTAATTTTAAATATTGATACTTCTACAGAAATAGCGATGGTATGCTTGTCTGAAAATGGAATCGTTATTACAGACAGTGTCAATACCAATCAAAAAGATCATGCAAGTTTTCTTCATGTTGCAATTCTTGGGTTATTACAAAAACAAAGCTTAGACTTAAAAGAGCTATCAGCCATTGCTGTTACAGAAGGTCCAGGTTCTTATACAGGATTGAGGGTAGGGCTATCTACTGCCAAAGGCCTTTGCTATGCACTTGACAAGCCCTTGATTTTAATAAGTAGTTTGGAAGTAATTGCAAATGATGCCAGAAATAACTACAATGAATCAAAGTATTTATTTTGTCCGATGATAGATGCTAGAAGAATGGAAGTGTTTACCGGACTTTATGATCACGATTTGCGAATATTAGTTAAGCCATCGGCCACAATTTTAGATAAAGACTTTCTCAGTAATTATCTACAAGAAAATAGAATTGTTTTTTCTGGTAATGGTTCAATGAAGTTTCAAAATATATTAGATAACAAAAATGCTATTTTTTTTGAGACTAACAATTTGTCATCTTCTATCAGTCAGCTATCACTTGTCAAGTTCAATTCCAGCATATTTAGTGATCTTGCTCATTCAGATCCTCAATATCTTAAGGATTTTGTTAAATTTCAATAAAAAACTATTAAATGATATTAATCAGGGTTTTATATAAATTATTTTCTTATATTTGCAATGAAAAACCATTATTAAGAATTTTAAAATTACAAAACCTATGTCATTATTGCCAAATCAACCCAAAGAACAAAATGTGGAAACATTACTAGGAGCTTCTCCTACGTTGAAATTCAATCTTCAAAGCCTAAAGAAGGCTGCCCTTGTATTAAGAGCTTTAAATCACAAATTACGTCAACAAATACTTGGCCTAATTGATACTGAAAAAAGAATTACAGTTACAGAAATATATGTTAAGTTGAGAATTGAACAGTCGGTTGCTTCTCAGCATTTAGCAATTTTAAGACGTGCTGGAATTGTGGTTACTCAACGTGATGGAAAATTTATTCATTATACAGTTAATCATAGCAGAATTGATGAAATGAAGAAATTTGTACAAGAATTAGTAGGCTAATTTTTTCTAGAAATAATCCTTAAAGCGATTGCATAAAGCAGTCGCTTTTTTTTATCTTTGTATTAAATCAATTACATGTATATTAAACAATTTTATACCAACTGTTTAAGCGAAGCTGCTTATTATATTGAAAGTGATGGTGAAGTGGCCATAGTTGATCCATTGAGAGATATCGATGTGTATATTAATTTTGCCAAAGAAAGAAAAGCAACTATAAAATATATTTTCGAAACGCATTTTCATGCCGATTTTGTAAGCGGGCATTTAGATTTAAGTAAAAAGACGGGCGCTCCAATAGTATTTGGTCCAGGAGCAAATACGTCATTTAAAATTTACGCTGCCAAAGATGGGGAAAGTATCAACATAGGAAAATTGACATTTAAAGTAATGCATACACCGGGCCATACTTTAGAAAGCTCATGCTATTTACTGTTTGATGAGGATAAAAAGCCTCATTCAATTTTCACCGGCGATACCTTATTTGTTGGTGATGTTGGAAGGCCAGACTTAAGCAGCGGCAATATGAGCAGCATTGAATTAGCTGAAATTCTTTATGATACCATTCAAACTAAAATATTACCCTTAGAAGATTTTATTCTTGTATATCCTGCTCATGGTCCAGGCAGTAGCTGCGGCAAAAACTTAGGCCCTAATACACATAGTACCATTGGGGAGGAGAAGAAAACTAATTATGCATTGCAGCCTCAAACGAAAGAAGAATTCGTAAAGTCGGTAACAAACGGACTTGCTGCTGCACCAGTTTATTTTGCAATAAATGCAAAAATAAATCAGTCGGGTTATGACGATATCAATGATGTTGTTAAAAAAGGTATGCAGGCGTTATCAATAGCCGATTTTAAAATAAAAATGGAAGACCGCATCATTTTAGATACAAGAGTCGCCACCCTTTTTACTGAAGGATTTATACCTGGATCAATATCTATTGGACTAGAAGGTCGATTTGCAGAATGGGCAGGTAATGTTTTACCATTTGATAAGGATATTATTTTGGTAACGGAAGAAGGTAAAGAAGAAGAGACTATTATAAGATTAGCAAGAGTAGGTTTTGATAAAATGCAAGGATATTTGAAAGGCGGTTTCGATGCGTGGAAAAATGCTAATGAAGAAATCGATTTAATTATTGATGTTGAAGCAGATGAGTTAATGATGGATATATCTCATGATCAAAACCTTTTAGTTTTAGATGTAAGAAAGGAATCGGAATTTTCTGAAGGACATCTTGCTAATGCTATGAATCTTCCGCTTCATGAGATGACTGATATAGTACAACTTGCTCAATTTGAAGAAAATCAAAACTTGTATATTCATTGTGCTGGAGGGTATAGGAGTGTCATTGCCGCTTCTTTATTAAAAAGAGAAGGTGTGCATAATATTAGAAATGTGTTAGGAGGTTGGGGTCAAATAAAACTACAAGAAAAAGCGAATATCGTTAAAGATGATAGCGTGCTAAACTAGTTGGACTCAAAAGGCTGTTTATGATCAATCCATTTATCTTTAAATGATTCATGATTATCCCATCTCCACCTGCGGTGGCTCCATAAATAATTATCCGGATTTTCCCTGATGGTTTCTTCTAAAAAATCCCTGTACAGTAATGTCAGCTCGCCCTCTTTCAGGGAAGCGGCATTTTCGGTAACAACTTTGGTGTCAAATTCATATTGCCCTCGTTTTAGTTTGATTAATTTAACAAACACTACCGCTGTTTTGTTTTTAATAGCTGCTTTGTCTGGCCCCGTAACAAACGGAGTAGGGTGGTTGAAGAAGTTTAACCAATAGGCATTTGTAATAACACCTGGATTTTGATCTGCCGCTAATCCAATACTGTACTGCTTGTCAAGTAGTTGATGCATTCTATTTCTGAATTCCGAAGTAGCCACCAAAACTGTTCCTTTCTTAGCTCTAAGATTATAAAATATCTTATTAAAGGCCTTATTGCTAATTTTCATATATACACCCACAAATGGGATGGGCATTTTTTCTGCGATCTTCCAATTGGCTAACTCCCAATTAAATTGATGTCCTGCATGAAACTGGATATTTTTTCCTTTCTCAGCTAATTTAATAGACTCATCAAGATTCATTTGAGCCATTTTAGAAAATCTCTTTTCGGATATGCTTAACAATTTTATCGTTTCAATGAATGTGTCACAAAGATTTTGATAAAACTTTTTAGCAATTATTTTTTTTCATTGATGCTTTTTTCAGGAAATGCAATTGTTAAATTAGACAAAACAATATTTTTTCTGTAACCAACTATATAATACATGATAAAAAAAGCAAAGTCGCTAATTCTGTAGAGTATAAATAATGGCAATAAAGAAATCAGATAAAATAAACTATAAACTATGTAGTACATATATTGAATTAGTATGCAAAGTTAAGGGCTAAAATAATATACTCATCTTTTCGTCAGGAGAATTACAAAATTGTATTCTGAAGCAATTTATTTTTTTTCGGATAATCGGTATTGTAATGAAGCCCTCGACTTTCCTTTCTTAATTCTGCACTTTTAACAATGAGATAGGCAACAGTAATCATGTTTCTTAGTTCGCACAGTTGTGGAGAAACTTCTGTTTTATGATATAGCGATTCTGTTTCTTCATGAAGCAAGTCTAAGCGCTTATTTGCTCTTAGTAATCTTTCGTTATTTCTTACAATTCCAACATAGTCGCTCATTAATAGCTTTAACTCTTTAACACTTTGTGTTATCAATATCATTTCTTTAGGAGCGTTTGTTCCTGCCGCATTCCAATCGGGAATAGATTTATCTATTTTAATATTTTCAATTTGTTCAATAGAGTGTATGTATATTCTATGAGAAAAAACCATTGCTTCCAACAGTGAATTGCTGGCTAATCGATTCGCTCCATGCAAACCGGTACTTGCGCATTCTCCTGATGCATATAAGTTCTTTATAGATGTCCTACCCCATTCGTCTGTTTTTATTCCACCACAACTGTAATGAGCTGCAGGCGCCACAGGTATCATTTCTTTTGAAATGTCGATTCCTTTTTGACAACATTTGTTATATATATTTGGGAAATGCTCCTTAAATTTTTCAGTGTCCATATGTCTGCAGTCCAAGAATACATATTCAGTTCCACTTATTTTCATTTCGTTATCAATAGCCCGGGCTACAATATCTCTAGATGCCAAATCTTTTCTAGGGTCATACTTTTCCATAAAGGCAACCCCTTCATGATTTCTTAAAATACCGCCATCGCCTCTAACCGCTTCCGTTATTAAAAAGGAATAGCCCTTGACGCTTGTTTCATATAGAGCAGTTGGATGAAATTGAATAAATTCCATATTTTCAATTCTTGCCTTAGCTCTGTAAGCCATAGCAACACCGTCTCCAGTAGCAATTGAAGGGTTGGTGGTTGTCCGGTAAATTTGTCCATTACCACCAGTGGCCAATAAGGTTATTTTTGAAACAATCTTTTCAATTTTTTTTGAGTGAAGGTTTAGAACATAAACCCCATAGCATTCAATGTCTGGGGTTGATTTTGTGACTAAATAACCAAGATGATGTTGAGTAATGAGGTCTAATACAAAACAATGGCTAATCAGTGTTATATTTTTAGATTTTTTTATGGCTTCTAATAAAGTCCTTTCCATTTCTTTACCAGTCACATCTTTGTGATGTAGTATTCTTGATTCACTATGCCCTCCTTCTTTTCCTAATTTAAAATCTCCTTCAGGATCTTTATCGAATTCTGCACCCCATTGTATAATTTCGCCAATTCTATCAACCCCTTCTTTAACTACAAAATCTACTATATTTTTATTGCATAGTCCATCACCGGCAATTAAAGTATCATTTATATGCTTAGAGAAACTATCTGAATTAAAGTCAATTACTCCTGCAATCCCACCTTGGGCATATTTAGTGTTTGTTTCGTCGCTAGATGCTTTTGTGATTATGGTTACTGTTTTATCCGGAAATTGATTGGCTACTTTTAATGCATAGGTTAATCCTGCAATTCCTGATCCAACAATCAAAAAGTCTGTATTCATAAAAACATTATCTATGCTAGTTTATTAAATTGAAGACGGCGCATCTACCCATGCGTTGTGTGCTTTTAATAAATTAATAAGCTCTTTTACAGCCACGTCGCTATTTATATTTCTTTTTACAATTTCCTTGCCTTTGTATAAAGTGATTTTACCAATCCCACTTCCAACATATCCAAAATCTGCATCGGCCATTTCTCCAGGACCATTAACAATGCAACCCATGATGGCTATTTTTATTCCTTTCAAATGGTTTGTAACGGCTCTAATATTTGCAGTTGTTTCTTGTAAATCAAACAATGTCCTCCCACAACTTGGGCAACTGATATATTCTGTTTTTGAAATCCTAGTTCTTGCGGCTTGCAAAATGCCAAATGCAATAGAATTAAGCAAGGACAATGGTGTTTTGATTTCTGGATTCGAATAGTGATAACCGAAACAAACGCCATCACCTAGTCCGTCAATTAGCAACGCTCCAGTTTCTACTGCAAAATGAATTAAGCTTTTATCTGTTGTTGAATGATTACTATCGCAAATAATTATAACCGGATTTTTTATATCGTGCTGCATCAACTCCACAAACATTCTTCGGATTGATTGAACGGCATTTTCATTCATTGAACTCAAACAAATAACAGCCGTATGGTCTGATTTTAATTTTTCAAAAACGGCTTGAGTATTATTCGCATTATATCTTTCAGAATAACAATCAATCATCACAAAATTTAGCGTGCTCGATTTTGAACATGCATCATTTAGATATTCAGCATCTGTGAAAAGTGGATTACATTTTTCTTTGTCGGATGCAGTTTGCCAATCAATATAATTCAACAAAACTTTCAATGTCCCCGGCAATTTAAAAGTAGGTTCATTTTTGCAAAAAATATAATCTGGAGCGGTATCCGCTATCGTCCATTTGTCGGTAATTTCATCATAATGATATCCAATTTCTTTTAAATCAATTGGATGTATATCATTATGTTTATTGTAATCAGCAATTACAACCGGAACATTTTTCGAACCGATATTGCCAACTTCAAAACTATTTCTTCTAGAATATTCAAACGGATTTAAAATTAGTTTTTCAATGCTTGGAACGTTTGATAAGTTTGAAGCATTTCTGTTCTGATAACGTTCAATCAAATCTTTACACACGGGGATTTCAAATTCAGGATCTTCGGTTAAAGAAATGCGAATCGTATCGCCAATTCCATCTTCTAGTAATGTTCCAATTCCAATGGCAGATTTAATGCGGCCATCTTCACCATCGCCAGCTTCGGTCACCCCTAAGTGTAAGGGATAACATTCGTCAAATTCTTCCATCATTTTAACAATCAATAATCTGTATGCCTGAACCATAACCTGAGGATTACTGCTTTTCATACTTAAAATGATATTATGATAGTCCTCTGCTCTTGCAATACGTAAAAATTCCATAGCGCTTTCAACCATTCCCATCGCAGTGTCACCGTATCTACTCATGATACGATCACTCAAACTTCCATGATTTGTTCCAATCCTCATAGCCGTTCCATATTCTTTACAAATAAGAACTAGTGGAGTAAAGCGCTCTTTAATTCTTTCTATTTCTTCAAGGTATTCCTGATCTGTGTAGTCAATTTGTTCAAATTTTTTTTTATCAACATAGTTGCCTGGGTTTACCCTCACTTTTTCTACAATTCTTGCAGCTATCTCTGCGGCATTTGGAGTAAAATGGATATCAGCAACTAGCGGAACAGAGTAACCTCTTTTATTTAATGCCTCTTTTATATTTTTTAAATTTTCTGCTTCTTTTTTAGAGGGAGCGGTAATTCTTACTAATTCAGCACCGGCTTCAATGCATCTAATGCATTGTTCTACAGTGGCCATTGTATCCATTGTATCCGTGGTAGTCATGGTTTGAACTCGTATTGGATTATCCCCGCCCAATAATAGGTTCCCTACTTTAACTTCTTTTGTTTTAAGCCGATTGTATTTAATAAATGAAGTACAATAAGATTGCATGATAATTATAATTATTTTTTTCCTTTAAAGAATTCATAATGTGATAAAATATCTTTTGTAATATTTAGAGCAGCATTATCAGCATTAACTGAAGGCTTGTTTAACTCAATTAAGGTAGAGAAAAAGTAAACATGTCTATTCTCTTCAATCCATCCAACGGCCCATGCAATGGGTTGTTTTTTTTCATCCAACCCTTCAGCAGTTTTGTAGCTAAGTGAATAGGCACTATTATCTTCTTGAATCATCATTTTTCGCAAGGTCAATTGTACAGATTTTCTAAACGGAAGCTGGTCGAAATATAATTTCTTTAAAAATCCCAATTGTTCGTCAGGGGAAACTTTAAGTTTATTATTTATCCAAAATGAGTCAATTGGCCCGATAATTTTTTTATTGCCATAAGAAATACTGTCTATCCATTTCTGCATGGTTGCTTTGCCTATTCTTCTGGCAACTTCTTGATAAAAAGGAACATTGTTTGATTTGAAGGCCTCTACAATATTCATATCTCTGTTCCAAAGTGAATCCGTTCTAGAAATATTATCCCATTTGATAATCATTTTATCATCAGTAACAACACCAACTTGTAAAGCTATTAAAGTATGGAGTAGGCTAAAGGAGGAGGATGGGGTATATCTGGAGGTGTCTAATGACATATTGTACACCGTTATTTCCCCGTTAGAATTATTTAGCATTGTAAAACATCCTATGGCGTTTTTGCTATCAAAATATTGTTGTAAATCATTGTCTATTTTCGCTTTATTAACAGAGCAAGAATTAGAAATCAGTGCAATTAAAATTAAACAAGCAAAGTGAACTGAAGTTATTTTTTTCATGAATGGAAATATTTGTGGCAAATTATTTAGCTTTACTTTTAATATGCGTGGCGGTTGCATCTAATGCTTCAAAAAACTTTTTACCAAACTTCCTAATTAAAGGTTCTTTTAAGAATTGATACACTGGCACTTTTAGTTTTTCTCCTAATGAACATGCTGCTTTGCAATGATCTTCTCTTGGTTCGTAATTAGCATACTCTGTAATTCCGTCTGAGCTTTTTTTGGTTATTATGGGAAAAAGGTGACAGCTAATTGGTTTTTTCCAGTTTGTTTTTCCGTCAAGAAAAGCCTGTTCAATTCCACATTTCACAATCCCATTAGTTTCTTTAATTCCATATACGCAAATCTGGCTATTAATCGTTGGAGTTACCCAGCCAAATTCTCGGTCATATACATACCTTCCCTGCTTTTCTATTTCAATTTTACTTCTTTCATTCAGATAAGGGTATACTGTTTCAAAAACCGCATCAATTTCTTTTAATTCTGTTTTGTCTAATGGAGCACCTGCATCACCGTCAACACAGCAAGCTCCTTTGCATTTGGTTAAGTCACAAACAAATTGCGCGCTGATAATCTTGTCGCTTAATAATACATTGTCTATAGCTATCATACTGTAAAAATACAATGGAAAAATGAATGAGCGAGGAATAAGATTATTATAATGGTTATTTTTTTCAAATTACTATTTCGGTAATTTTTTCCATTTAAATGTATTGATCAGGTGCTCAATGTCTATTTGCAAAAAATCCTGAACAGGTTTTAAAGAGTCTACATTAGGTGTTGAATTAAAATACAAAGCACCTCTGATAAAATTATTTACTGTATCACTTAAGAAAAACTGCTTGGCGGTTGCTGCATTTCCACCTACTTTAAAAAAAACGCCAGAAATTCCATTGGGTGTATAAATAGAAATTTCATCTATAGAGCTAGCAATCACGTCATTTTTATTGGTTAAATTAAAAGCGTCATTGACCATCAAATCAAATCGGTTGATACCTATTGAATCTTTATAATTACCAGAAGCTTGTTTTATTTTATAGGTGGATTTGCCTCCAATAATCTTATAGCTTAAAAATATTTTAGCGTTTAATGATGGAAAATCAACATTAATCCAATAGTCATTCTCCGGCTTGCCTGTAAAAAAAGAGCTATCTTTTACGATATTAGAATAAGCAGGATATTCAAAAGAGTATGGATAATCTGGCTTGTCAAATAAAGTGTATTGATGAGCAGGCAGCACTATTTTAGAATAGCCTGTTTTTTTTGATGAGTAATTAGAATTACAGGAAAAAAAAGTTGAAGCTACTGCTACTAAAAAAAAATATAAAATTTTATTTGTCATTTTTTGTACTACTTATTGACTGCTTTCATTATTATGAATGATGACTTTTATTTTATCAATCCTATTTTTATTTATCTCAAGAGGAATAAAGGTAAACTCTCCAAAAGAAAATTGTTCATTTATTTGTGGAAATTCTCCAGCAATTTCTAAAACAAGACCAGCTAGGGAATCGCTGGCACCTCTGATTGAGTCGAACGTATTTTTATTTTTGTTTAATGAGGCACAAAAATCGTTTATCATTATTTTCCCTTCGAAGATATAATTATTGTCATCTATTTTTTTATTTATACTTTCTTCTTCATCAAATTCGTCTTTTATTTCACCAACTATTTCTTCAATTACATCTTCTAGGGTTACTATGCCTTCCGTTCCTCCAAATTCGTCTACTACTATCGCAAAATGTATTCTCTTGGCTCTGAACTCTTGTAATAGATCTTCAATTTGTTTTTGTTCATGTACAAAATAGGGCGGCCTTATAAGAGAATGCCAATCAAAAGTATCCGTTTTTTCTAAATAAGGCAAAAGGTCTTTAATGTGTAGTACCCCAATAATATTATCTAGATTTGATTTGTAAACAGGTAATCGTGAATAATGTAAATCTTCAGCTAATTTGATTACTTTAGTTAAGTCGAAATCAAATTCAATTCCACTAACGTCAAGGCGAGTTCGCATCACTTGTTTAACAGAAGTGCTTCCGAATTTTCTAATTCCTTTTAAAATATGCTTTTCTTCAATGGTTGCTTCTGTATCAGGTAGTAAATCAATAGCGTAATCCAAATTGCTATTATCTAGATCGGTCGACTTTGAAAATGATACCCTTTTCTCAATACTGTCGCTAAATCGTACGAGTTTTTTACTGAGCCTGTAAAATAAGTTATTTAAAAGCTCAATAACAGCTGAAGCATTAGAAGCAAACCAGATTTTATGATTGGCAGCCCAAATTTTTGGGAGTACTTTCGCAAACAAGAGTAAGAAAAAAGAAACAATGATAACCTTTATTAAAAAGCTACTCCAAAAAGCGATTTCGTAATTTCCAAGCCAGTTATTTAACAATAAATTTGAAATTAGGATGATACCGATAGTAAAAAAACTATTCGATATCTGTAAAGCAGCTAATAATATTTTAGGTTGTTCTAGTAAGTTAATGATTCTTCTATATGACGGCCTTTTTTTTGTTTTTAAAATATTGATATCTTTAGAATTGAGTGAAAAAAAAGCCACTTCGCTTCCAGCAACTAAAAAGCTTAAAAAGGTAAGTGAAATGATTGTAATAAATAAAATAGTAGCGCTAGTTGTATTCAACGCTAATAAAAAAAGTAGGGGTAATTTTATTTCAAATCCAGCAAGATAATCCAAAGTTCAAAGTTTAGTTAAATAAGATTCCTGAGAAAATTTAAAAAATTAGAATGGGATTTTGTCGTCAATTTCTTCATTATCTTCAGCTTGTGTATCATTTTTTTTGTCCAGCATAATTAAATTATCTCCAATGATTTCGGTTAAATATTTCTTATGCCCTTCTTTGTCATCCCAACTTTTTGTTTTTAATCGGCCTTCAATAAATACTAAGCTTCCTTTATGTAAAAACTTTTGCGCTAATTCAGCCAATCCTCTCCACAAAACAATGGAATGCCATTCTGTTTGAGAAAATTGTTTCCCAGCTTTGTCTTTAAAATAGTCGGTGGTTGCAAGCGAAAATTTCGCAACCGCAATATTACCCTCTAAAAATAACATTTCAGGATCCTTTCCAAGATGCCCAACAAGTGTTACACGATTAACTCCTTTCATAGTTTATTTTTAAAGCGGCCTCATTTAGAGAGGTAAATAATAAAGATAATTAATCTTTTGCTTTCCACATTTTAGATTCATTAAAAAACTGAGTTATTATTTTGGGAAAGGCTAATTTCGAAATGATTTTTTTATCAAGATACATATTAGGTTCAGTGGGTGTTTTTTTATGCAGTGCAACATGAATGAAAAAGCTATTGATTTTTTGATGAGTTAACACTTGTGAATATTGAGCAGACATATCAATTAACGAATATTTCCCATCAACCAGACTTATAAATTCTTGTGTTTTGAGTATGGTGTTAATATCAACCTCGTTTTCTTTTTCAATTAAAAAGAATTCAGAAAGGTGCTGCCAAATGTCTTTTTTGGTTCTATGTTGAATGTAAAATGTTTTGTTGTGTTCTATAATGATATAGTAAAACCATCGATGTTTTTTTTCAATCCTCTTAGCTTTTACTGGGTATTCATTTATTTTTTCTTCTTTTAATGCAACACATTTACTAGAAAGACAACAATTTGTACATGCAGGAATCATCGGCTTACATACGGTAGCTCCAAAATCCATAATTGCTTGATTGTACAATGCCGGTGATTTTTTATCTAGCAATTGCATAGCCAGCTCATTAAATATTTTTTTTCCTTCAGTTGAGTCAATAGGTGTACTAATGCCAAAAAAACGAGACAATACCCTCATCACATTTCCATCAACTACCGCATACGGTAGATTGTATGCAAAAGAGGCTATTGCGGAAGCGGTATATGGACCAATACCTTTTAATAAGATGATATCTTCGAATGTATTCGGAAATACGCCCTGTAAATTATCGGAAATAAATTTAGCAGTAGCAATCAGGTTTTTGCATCTGGTATAATACCCAAGCCCTTCCCACATTTTAAATACTTCACTTTCTTTCGCGTTTGCTAATTTTTGTATTGTGGGATATTTTTTGATGAATTTATTATAATAATCGGTTCCTTGTTCTACTCTTGTTTGTTGTAGAATTATCTCACTTAACCATATTTTGTAGGGGTCTTTTTCAAATTTCCAGGGCATTTCCCGCTTATTCTTATAAAAATTCCAATCTAGGAGCTTTTCGGTAAAAAAAAGAAGGTTTTTTGTTGGTTTGGCAGACATTTTTTTAAAGATAATTTACAAACCTATTGATTATCATGAACTTAATTTTTATTTTTTAATATTTTTTTGTAACTTACTTTTAAAATAGCTCATATATGAGAAAAGCGGATTTAATAAATAAGATATCAGCTGAAACAGGAATTCAAAAAGTTGATGTGATGGTTACCATAGAAAGAATGATTAGAGAAATAAAACAGTCTCTCGCAAATGGTGAAAACCTTTATATACGTGGCTTTGGGAGCTTTATTATTAAAAAAAGAGCAGCAAAAATCGGAAGAAACATTAAAAAAAATATATCTGTTGCTATACCTGAACATTTTATCCCAGCTTTTAAACCTGCCAAAGAATTTGTTCACGAAATAAAATCATCCGCTAATATCAAAGTAGCCCCAGAAGTTAAAGAAGATAAATAGGAATAGGTTACCTTTGCAATCCTTCGAATTTCAAAGAGGATTTTTTACATGAAAAAGCAAGTTTTAATAACGATTATAGCCTTAATTTTTGTAGCCACCCTGTTTTATATTGGCAAAACAACTTCATCTCAGCAAGTCGCTATCATTAACAAGAAAAAAGAAATCGAATCCTTTGATATTCAATCTTTTATTAGGACTGAAGTTGAAAAAAAAGCGCCATCTCAACAATCAGTTATCAACAGACTTGAAAATGATATTACACAAAGTAATGATATAACTCAGAAAAAAAATGGCCTTGAAGCATTAGCTCTTTACTGCAAAGACAGTATAAATTTGAAGGAAGGATATTTATATTTCACTTCAGAAGCAGCAAAGTTGGATAATTCAGAAAAAAACCTCACCTTCGCTGCCCGATTATTCTTAAACACATTAAGAGGAGAAGAAAATCCTTTGAAATTAGATTGGGAATCATCAGAAGCAATTGTACTTTTTGAAAAAGCAATCGCTTTAAATGGAAATAATGATGATTTAAGAATTGGGTTAGGTAGTTGTTATGTTTTTGGAAAAGGAAGGAATGGTGATCCACAACAAACAATGAAGGGTATTCAGGAGTTGTTAGGTGTCATCAGAAAAGATTCTAACAACATGAAGGCTCAACTGGTCTTAGGGATAGGAGGATTTATTTCCGGACAATACGATAAAGCAGTTGCAAGATTATCAAAAGTGATAATTAAAGAACCATCAAATCTTGAAGCAATTGCATTTTTAGCCGACACCTATGCAGCAAAAGGGGATGTTTCAGAAGCGATAAAATGGTACAATGTAAGCAAAAGACTAGCTAATGATGAGCATTACTCAAGTGAAGTTGACGAAAGAATAAAGCAGCTTCAGAAGTAACAAACAGAATAAGAGAACTTAATAATATTATAAACAAAAAAAGACTAGGTTATGCCTTGTGGTAAAAAGAGAAAACGTCATAAAATCGCTACTCATAAGCGTAAAAAACGTTTAAGAAAGAATCGTCATAAAAAGAAGTAAACTTCATTGTTTTTAACAAGCCATTTCTGACTTGGTAAAAATTTGAATTATTGATATACTAATTCGTGTTTTTAAATACGTGATTTAGTATATCTCTATTTCTTATTTGACTGTGTACGCAAAATACTATAAATTATAATATCTATCTAAGATACTATTACTAATGGCGTATGTGTCCCATCTATCGTAATGCATAAAGGTCTTTTTCTAAAAAGAACCATTTTTGACCAAAGAATTAATTATTAATGTATTTCCACAAGGAGTTGAAATTGCCTTATTGGAAGATAAAAAATTGGTAGAATTACACAGCGAGAAAGCTGATGCTAATTTTGCCGTAGGGGATATGTATTTGGGTAAAGTAAAGAAATTAATACCCGGACTCAATGCTGCATTTGTAGATGTTGGCTTTGAGAAAGATGCATTTTTACATTACACCGATTTAAGTCCCTATATTAAATCTGTACTAAAATTTACGAATTTATCAATCAATCAACATGCAAATAATCTTTTTGATTTTGCAAAATTTAAGGTGGAGCCGGAGATTATTAAAACAGGCAAAATTAATGAGGTATTAACAGGCAAACCTAATGTATTGGTTCAGATACTCAAAGAACCTATTGCCGCTAAAGGCCCAAGATTAACTTGTGAACTATCATTGCCAGGCAGATTTGTGGTAGTAACCCCATTTAGTGATGTGGTAGCTATTTCAAGAAAAATTCATTCTTCAGAGGAAAGGAAAAGACTTCAAAAAATAGTAGAGGCAGTAAAGCCAAAAAATCTTGGTGTGATTGTTCGTACAGCGGCAGAAGGAAAAAATACAGCAGAATTACACGATGATTTATTAGCCTTAGAAAACACCTGGAAAACTATTCAAAAAAATATGCGTGGTGCCGTTGCTCCTACAAGAATATTAAGTGAGCAAGGCAAAACAAACAGTATTTTGAGGGATTTATTAAATGCAGACTTTAATAAAATTGTTGTTAATGATAAGGCCATTTTTGCTGAAACCAAAGCTTACATTCAACGCATTTCCCCCGATAAATTAGACATCATATCATTTCATAATAATGCCTCCCCAATTTTTGACACATTTGGGATTACTAAACAAGTGAAAGCATCATTTGGTAAAACGGTAAATTTACCTAGCGGAGCATATCTTATTATTGAACATACAGAAGCACTTCATGTAATCGATGTAAATAGTGGATATAAAAGCGTAAGTAATAATCAGGAAGAAAACGCTTTAGAAACAAATCTCGAAGCAGCTGCAGAAATAGCACGACAATTACGTCTTCGTGATTTAGGCGGTATTATTGTAGTTGATTTCATCGACATGAAGCTGATGGATAATAAAAAGAAGTTGGCTGATGCAATGGAAGAATTAATGCGCAATGATAGAGCTAAGCATGCTGTATTGCCTATTACAAAGTTTGGGTTAATGCAAATAACCAGACAAAGAATGAAACCTGAAATGAACATCAATACCAGTGAGGTTTGTCCTAGTTGTGATGGTACAGGTAAAGTATCCTCCACATTGATTTTCGAAGATGAAATTCTTAAAAACCTGAATTATCTCATTATGCAAAAACATAAGGGATTAAAAATCGTTGTTCACCCCATCATGAATACATACCTTACTTGCGGGTTATTATCAAGAAGGCTAAGATGGTGCTTTAAATTCAAACAACGCATAAAAATTGAAGCTGATTCAAACTATAGTTTAACTGAATTTCGTTTTTTTGATAATACGGATGAAGAGATCAAGCTTTAATTATTTTATAAAAGTATTAAGCATTTAAAGTTGTATGCTTTTTATTTGAATACCTTTTTTTTCTGAAATATTTATTATTTTGGTTTGACCTTTATAGTCTATTGAAATGGAATTTTCTCCCTCTTTCAAAGGAATTCTAACATAACTAATATAGGCAGGCAAACTTAACCAACATCTAGTGTCTGCTTTCTCGGTAATGGAGTTGGTTATATCCATCATAAAACCTACTGCATCGCCAATTTTCTTTGCATTTTCTGCATTTTTCTTTTTTTCAGTTTCAGTAGAATTCGAATTCTCTCCTTTTTTTTCTGCAATATTTGTAGCTATTTTAGCAGCTCCTTTTTCAGTCGAATGTTTCACTAAGTACCTGATAATTGCTTTTGTTAGATCAGATAAGAATCTTTCCTGAAGCATTGCTAATGATAGCTGGTTAATGTTCTGAGCTATTTCAGCATGGTAAGAGCTATCATTTAGCGAAATGGATAATGGGGCCGCATTAGGATAGTTTATTCTGTAAGTGGGTAAAGCAATTCGAAAAGTCCCAATGTTGGATAGCTTTGTTGTATTAATTCCATTTCCTATGTAATCAAAAGGGAAAGAATGATACACACCATATTGATCAACGAAATTGTAGAAGGATTTTCCATTTGAATACACGATGGTAAAACTTGTTTCTTCTTTGACGGGGCCACCA
This sequence comes from Chitinophagaceae bacterium, assembly GCA_947466405.1. Classification (GTDB taxonomy): domain Bacteria; phylum Bacteroidota; class Bacteroidia; order Chitinophagales; family Chitinophagaceae; genus Ferruginibacter. Next base: position 16,597 of record CANICR010000016.1, read on the forward strand.
CCTTCTTCTAAAAATAATATCAATTCACTTCCTTGACTCTCTGTATTGAATTTTTTATTAAAAATAGTTTCGTACCTATTTTTTTCTTCAATAAAGCCTAATTGTGAAGCTGTTCTTAATAGATCGGCTTTTAATTGTTCTGGAATTGGAACACCGTAAAAGCTATTATTTTTCTCCAAATAAACATTAACTGAATTCCTGTAAGATATAAACGCATTATTGATATCGCCTCCCATTTCATACAGCATTCCCTGAAGATTTAACGAAAAAGCATCTATGTTATATTTCTTGGTATTTTTAACGACTTGATCAAGCCTATCAGAGGCAAGTGTAATTCTCCTTGCTTCGACCAACGCGTCTTCAGGCTTTCCTAATTCTGAGTAATTTAATGCTTTGTAAAAATAGATGAGAAACTTTTCAAAATCTTCTCCTCTGTATGTTTCCATCATCGGGTTTATTAAATTGCTCAGAGCAAGATCTTTCCCCGTTTTAAAATTTGATTCTAATATATCATCAGCAGCATTTAAATAGTCATTACTTTTTTGATAATCGTTTGTAAGAAAATAAAGTCTGCCATTTTCGAAATTAGATAAAAGCTTGTTTCTTTTTTTTCTAATCAATTTGCTTTTACTAATAATGTTAATTGCTTTTTCATATTTATGAGAGGTGACATTTTGATAATAGTCGCCCATTAATTTGTTATAAGACATGCAAGAATACAAAAAAGGCATCAATAGGAAAACTATCAATGCCCGTTTTGTAAATCGGTTAAGTCGTTTAATATAAATCATCATTCAGGTTGCAATCAAAATTAATTTTTTACAAATTTTGATATTTTCTTTTCTCCGATCCATACTATTTCGTTTGATTGTATGTTCGTTAATTCTAAATTAATTTGGTAAGTAACAGTCTTTTTTCTTTTATAGGCATCAACAATAGAATTGATAGAGCCCTGTAAAATAAAATCTGCTCCATTTTCCAAACCGAATTTTTTCATCGTGCTGATAGATGCGTTAGTTTGTTGATCTGCTTTTTCAGTCCTCATTTCTTCTCTCTTTTTTCCACTTTGAACCAATCCTACTCTGGATGTATTAATAAAAGTACGTTCTAGATCTTTAATAAATGTTTCTGCTTCAATATGTTCATGACTTTTATTAGTAACCATTCCTACAATTACAACAGGCTTTTTCCCTTTGTTGGTTTCGATAAAATCCATTAACCATTTTTCATTTAAACATTGCTGAATCATTTCTTCTGAAGTTAATCTGCTATCGGTATTGTTCCATTTTCCACTAATATCAGGTGTGTTTGAAGAATCAATACGGGTTACTCTGTGCGCACAAGAAAATGTGACAATAGCAATAAATAGAAATGTAAAAATTTTAATTAATTTCATGATTTTGATTTAATATAATAAATGGAAAAAATCTATTGTTTAGTAGTAGCGATTGTAATACCTGCGACTCCAAAAAGGATTACAGTCTAGATAATTATATGAATTAATTCTTGCTAAAACTCTTTTTTGACGAAAATCGATACGTTGATTTTTGCGTTCTTGTTTTGCTTCAGTCCAATCATAAGCCTTATAGGTACTTTGTGTTGTTGTATTCATTGCCTCCAATACGCTTTGTTGGTCGGTTTGATATTTAGCCAAACTAGTTTTATACTCAGGATTTTGATCGGGTGTCATTAATACTTCCTGAGCTTTTAAAATGGTTACAGATAATATCACCATTAAAACGAGGATGATCTTTTTCATAATTTTATTTTTTTGCTTATCTAAATATATTAATGAATTTCAACAGAAAAAATAAAAAGTTGTTAAAATAGCTTTAAATGCACTTGTTAAACCAGTTGAATTCTTTTAATGTTGATGATTATGTTGCATTGCTGTTAATTCTTCACCGGATACTTTTTTCTCTTTCGTTTTTACCTGTTTTTCAACGAAATCAAAAAGCCTTTCAGTGATTAATCTTCTATAAGTTGCGTCTACTTGTTTTTCGTCTTTTAGCATTCTGTCAACATAGCTATCTAACCAGCTCATATCTTCGCCCATTCCCATTTGGCCAAAATAACGCATCACTTCATCTCTCATGTGATTTTTTAAATCATCCTGCGAAACATCTAGTTTATTATCAACAATAATCTTATCACTAATCAAAGTCCATTTCAATTGATTGCTGAATGAAGGAAATTCCGCTGCTGCTTCTTCAGCAGTTTTTGGTTTTTCGCCTCCAGTTTGCAACCATCTTTTTAAAAACGCTTCAGGAAAATCCATTGATGTTTTATCTAACAATAAATGATATAGCTGATCATGTAATTGATTTTTACTTTGCGATGTCCAGTATTTCTCAATCTCTTCTTTTAATTTTTCTCGAAGGTCAGCTTCATTTAAAATACCTTTTCCTGGATATACTTCATTAAAAAAATCTTCATTCAATTCGCGTTTTTCTATAAGTCCTATTTTTACAAGGTCTAATTTAAAATGCTTTTTAGCAGCTTCTTTATCATTTTTATCTAACCCTAGGTCATGCAACATCATTTCAAGCTTATCCCCTTCAAATGTTTTATTTAATTGAAACACTAAAGAATCGCCAGCTTTTTTGCCCATTAATTCTTTTTGCATTTTAGGAGTAAAGTATTTTAGAATTACGGAATTCTCTTTGCTAATACCAGATTCTATGGAGGTTCCGCTGCTTTCAACTTCTGTAAATAACACATTTAAAACATTCTCTTCATTGTCAATAATCGCCGGCTCAGTCATTTTTCCACCTTTTATTTGCATGCGATTTACTTCTTCATTAACCATATCGTCTGTTACTTCAACAGAGTAAAGCGTGAGTGTTTCTTTAGAGAAAGAGGGTAATTCAAAAGCAGGTTTTAAACCAATTTCAAATTCAAAATCGTAATCAGTTGGGGAATTAATATCTAGTTTGTTTAGATCTTTTTCTAATGGAAGTGGTTGAGCAAAAATATCAGGCTTTACTTCGTTTAAGTATTCATATAATTTTTTTTCAACTGATTTTAAAACTTCGTCATTAAAAATGGAGGGGCCATACATTTTTTTAATCATTCCTGATGGCACCATTCCTTTTCTAAAACCAGGGATATTAGCTGTTTTACTATACTCTTTTAGTTTTTTCTCAAAAGACTGCAGGTAATCTTCTTTAGAAACTTTTACAATTAATTTATCGGTTAACAAACCAATGTTTTCTCTTACTACTGTTGACATTTTATATAATTGAAATGGTGTTAAAAAAATAAGTTGATAAGCTATTGGTATCATGCATGCAAGAAAGTTGCTTACATTTCAACCTCTTAACTTATCAACTTACAACTGTGCGGATGATAGGGGTCGAACCTACATGCCTCGCGGCGCCAGATCCTAAGTCTGGTGCGTCTGCCAATTTCGCCACATCCGCATCTTTGTAAAATTTCCTATCATTCAGAAAAGTCACAAATGGGCTGCAAAACTAACACTTTTCTTTAAAATATTTGTTTAAATAAGGAAGTATATTTTATCAAATTAAAAAAAATACATATACCGATATTTCACAAAGGTTTTAAAATGAGGTAATGAGCTTATATTTTTATCACTACTGTCATCATTAAAATGCATAGTGCAGTTTTGTTAGCATGAGGTGCTTTCATATAGAAAGCTGATTGAAAATACGTTCAATAACATATTTGTAAGAATATTATTTCGAGATAATCCATTCACTAAATTTCACTTCTGTTTATTTAAATACAAAAACTTCAATCTTTGCAATTTCACTTCTTATCCTTGATATTTTAGATTAAATTCGTGTTGTTACATGGAATCAAAAGAAATTATATCGTCGTACTCCTTATCGGCTACTGAGGAAAATCGAGAAATCCTCAGGCATTACAGAGGGCTATTAAGGGCCTTGAAGCAAAAAATGAAGCCAGGCGACAAGGAGTTAATTCGATCTGCATTTGAAATAGCTGTACAAGCGCACAAAACAATGCGTCGTAAAAGTGGGGAACCATACATTTTGCATCCACTTGCTGTAGCAAAAATATGTGTAGAAGAAATTGGGTTGGGAATAAGAAGTTGTATTTGTGCTTTATTGCATGATACTGTTGAAGATACCGATGTTTCTTTGGAAGATATTCAAAGAGAATTTGGCATTGAAATCGTAAAGATTGTTGACGGCCTTACAAAGATATCAACCGTGATAGATACCAACTCAAGTCAACAGGCCGAGAACTTCAAGAAAATATTATTAACCTTAACCGATGACCCTAGGGTGATATTAATTAAACTTGCGGATCGTTTACATAATATGCGCACGCTTGATAGTTTGAAGCGTGAAAAGCAACTTAAGATTTCTTCAGAAACCATTTATGTATATGCGCCCTTGGCTCATAGAATGGGTTTGTATAACATCAAGACGGAAATGGAAGATTTGTCTATGAAGTACATGGAAGCGGAAACATATAAAGCAATCGCACAAAAATTGCATGAAACAAAGCGAGAACGTACACGTTTTATTAATGATTTTATAAAACCACTTAAAGAAAAGCTGCAAAAAACCGGATTAGACTTTGAGATCTATGGCAGGCCTAAGAGTATACACTCTATTTCCAGTAAAATAAAAAAGAAAGGAGTTTCATTTGAAGAAGTGTATGATTTGTTTGCCATTAGAATTATTGTGAATTCGCTTCCTGAAAAAGAAAAAGAAGATTGTTGGAAAGTGTATAGTATTATAACAGATGAGTATAATCCTTCTCCAGAAAGACTTCGCGATTGGCTCAGCAATCCAAAAAGTAATGGATACGAGGCTTTACACACTACCGTTATGGGGCCCCTTGGAAAATGGGTGGAGGTTCAAATTCGGACAAAGCGAATGAATGAAATTGCAGAAAAAGGATTAGCGGCACATTGGAAATATAAAGAAGGGAAAGATGATGAAAGTAGATTTGATAAATGGTTTAATCAAATCAGAGAAGCACTAGGAAATCAAGAAACTAATTCGCTCGATTTTCTTCAAGATTTTAAAACTTCTTTTTTAGCAGAAGAGATATATGTGTATACACCTAAAGGCGATATTAAAATGCTTCCGATTGGAGCAACAGCTTTAGACTTTGCTTTTGGTGTTCATACGGCTGTTGGAACAAAATGTATCGGAGCAAAAGTGAATCACAAGTTGGTTCCAATAAGTTATAAACTACGCAGTGGAGATCAGATTGAAATAATTACCAGCGCAAAACAAAAGCCCAATGCAGAGTGGCTTAATTTCATTGTTACTTCTAAAGCAAGAGCAAAAATAAAAGATTCATTAAAGGAAGAAAAGAGACAGGTTGCGGATCTTGGGAAAGATATTTTATTGAGAAAACTCAACGCAATTAATTCAGTAATGAATCAAAGCAATCAGGATGAATTGTTAAGTTTTTATAAATCAAATAGTTTTTTGGATTTATTATACGATATCGCTATTAAGAAAATAGATTTAAAAGAGCTAAAAGAATTTACAGTACACGGCGACAAATTAATTGCGCCTAAAGTAGCTAAGATTATAGAGAGTAAGCATGATTTTGTTGATGGAAAAACATTGTCCAAGAAAGATACCGAACTGATTATATTCGGAGAAAGTAGCGATAAGATTATGTACACATTGGCCAATTGCTGTAAACCTATTCCGGGAGATGATGTGTTTGGATTTATAACAACCGGAGAAGGATTGAAAATCCACAGAACCAATTGTCCTAATGCAACCAGACTTCTTGCCAATCATGCCCATCGGGTGGTGAAAACTAAGTGGGCAAAAAATAAAGAAATTTCTTTCTTAACTGGGTTAAAAATAATTGGATTAGATGACGTTGGTGTGATTCATAAAATAACTAATTTGATAAGTGGGGAATTGAAAGTGAATATATCTGCAATGACCATTGAAGCAAAAGATGGAATTTTTGAAGGAAATGTAAAAGTATTTGTGCAGGATAAAGAGCAGCTGGAAAACTTGTTTAATCATTTACTGGCCCTGCAAGGTATTGAAAGTGTGGTTAGGTATGATACTGAATAAAACATCAGTCTATCAAATAGAATAACTTACTTTTGTTTTAATGTATACGCTCAAAAAATCACTAGGTCAACATTTTTTAAAGGATCAAATTGTTCTTCAAAAAATTGTTGAGGAATTAAAAAAAAACTCATTCGAAAATCTATTAGAGGTTGGACCTGGAGCTGGCGCCCTTACTGAACATTTGCTCAACATTCCCGGAATAAATTTTAAGGCTGTTGAAATTGATGAAGAGAAAGTTCATTATTTAAAAAACAAACATGCCGTTTTGCAGGATAAAATAATCTCCAAGAGTTTTCTTGAGATTGATATTCCTTTTAATGAGCCATTTACCATAATTGGCAACTTTCCCTATAATATTTCAACACAAATATTATTTAAAATACTTGAATGGAAAGATAGCGTACCAGTTGTTATAGGGATGTTTCAAAAAGAAGTAGCAAAAAGAGCAGCTTCTGGTCCTGGCAGTAAAGTGTATGGTGTTCTCAGCGCATTAATTCAAGCTTATTATGATGTTGAATATTTGTTTGATGTAGATGCCCAGAGTTTTAATCCCCCACCAAAAGTAATGAGTGGTGTTATTAAGCTTACTCGAAAAAAAGAACCCTTGGATTTTAAGTCAGAACGGGCATATTGGGTGTTGGTAAAAACTGCTTTTAATCAAAGAAGAAAAACATTAAGGAATGCTTTAAAAGGCCAGTTTTCTGCTGAAGAACTTAAGGATGACATTTTCAATAAAAGGGCCGAATCGTTGAGTATTAATGACTTTGCAGCTTTAACCTTTAGAATGCTATCATAAATTGCCAAATCTTACTTTATTGCAGTTATAATCTGTAAATTTGCCCTAAATACCACATTGTTTTAGTGATAGATTTTATTCAGCTTAAAATGGGTATTCCGTTTTTGCTACGTTAATTTCTAGGAAAACTATTCTCCGTAATAGTAGAAGTGAAGAAGGCTTCACCGCTTAAGCTATGTAGGAAAATCATAACGAGTATGAGTTTTAATAAAAAACAAAAAGTAAGAATAGTTACAGCCGCTTCTTTATTTGATGGGCATGATGCAGCTATCAATATCATGCGTAGGATATTACAAAGTAAAGGAGCAGAGATTATTCATCTTGGTCATAATAGAAGTGTTGCCGAAATTGTTGAATGTGCTATCGAAGAAGATGTGCAAGGAATTGCTATCACTAGTTATCAAGGGGGGCATGTAGAATTCTTTAAATACATGAAGGAATTGCTTGATCAAAATGGGTGTGGACATATAAAAATATTTGGGGGCGGGGGTGGCACAATTCTTCCTTCAGAAATAGAGGAGTTGCATAATTATGGTATTACCAGAATTTATTCTCCAGATGATGGAAGGTCAATGGGTTTGGAAGGCATGATTGAAGACGTGATTCATCAATGTGATTTTGATCTAAATGAAAAAGGAGATTTTGATAAAAAAATGACGCTTGAAGAAGTGTTTGATATTAGAAAAGTTGCGAGAAAAATTACAGAAGCAGAAAATGGAAATTTCGCAGGGGTGGATCAAGGAGTAATAGCCAAAAAGAAGACGCCAGTTCTTGGGGTAACAGGAACGGGTGGTGCAGGAAAATCTTCTGTAACAGACGAAATTGTAAGACGATTCCTGCAATATTATTCAGATAAATCAATTGCAGTTATTTCTGTTGATCCTTCAAAGAAAAAAACGGGCGGCGCTTTATTAGGAGATCGTATTCGAATGAACGCTATTTCTTCACCACGAGCATATATGCGTAGCCTAGCAACTCGAGAAAGCGATAAGGCCTTAAGTAAACATGTTCAAGACGCTATAGATATTTGTAAAGATGCAGGATATGATTTTGTAATTCTTGAAAGCGCGGGAGTGGGTCAAAGTGATGCCTCTATCCTTGATTATTGCGATGTAAGTATGTATGTGATGACACCAGAATATGGAGCGCCGTCTCAGTTGGAGAAAATAAATATGCTTGATTTTGCAGATGTAGTTTGTGTGAATAAATTTGATAAGGCGGGAGCGTTGGACGCATTACATGATGTAAGAAAGCAGTATAAACGCAATCATGGATTATGGGAGGCCAAAGATGCAGAATTGCCTATTGTTGGAACCGTTGCTGCTCAGTTTAATGATGCTGGTGTTAACGAGATATTTGAAAAATTAGTTCAAAAAATTATCGATAAAACAGGCGTTTCTTTTTCAACACAAAATGCAAATACGAACATTTCATTAAAAAGTAATCTTCAATCTACCATCATTCCTCCAAGTAGAGTAAGGTATTTATCTGAAATAGCTGAAACGATTGAGCAGTATGATCTTTATACTAAAGAACAGTGCAACCTGGCTACTAATTGGTATCAGTTAACAGGCGCATTAAATATTCTAAAAAACACATCGAATGAGACAAAACAGTCATTAGAGAAAGAGCTAGCAACGATTGAATCTAACATAGATCCAAAGTATAAAGAACTAATTGTTTCATGGTCGTCTATCCAAGAGCGATATAGTAAAGAGTTTTATGAATTTGAAGTGAGAGACAAGGTAATCAAGCAGCCCCTTACTTATAAAAGTCTTTCTGGGACTACGCTATCAAAAGTGTATTTGCCTAAATATAAAGATTGGGGAGATATACTTCATTGGCAATTACAGGAAAATTTACCAGGAGAATTTCCCTATACTGCAGGGGTGTTTCCATTAAAGAGAGATGGAGAAGATCCAACAAGGATGTTTGCAGGCGAAGGTGGGCCAGAAAGAACCAATAGGAGATTTCATTATGTTAGTCTTGGTCAACCTGCAAAACGCCTAAGTACGGCTTTCGATAGTGTTACATTGTATGGCGAAGATCCCGCACTTAGGCCAGATATTTATGGAAAAATAGGGAATAGTGGAGTAAGTATCGCAACTGTTGACGATGCAAAAAAATTATATAGCGGTTTTGATTTGTGCGATCCAAAGACTTCTGTAAGTATGACTATCAATGGACCGGCGCCAATCATTTTAGCATTTTTTATGAATGCAGCAATTGATCAACAATGTGAAAAGTATATAGCAGAAAATAATTTAAATGAACAAGTCAATAAAATAATCGAATCGAAATTTGACTTAAAAACATTACCCAAATATATAGGAGTGAAGGGTGATTTAGTAACGCCTCATCACGGAAAGTTAGAGGGTTCTTTGCCCGAAGGAAACAATGGTCTTGGTTTAAGACTATTAGGACTAAGTGGTCAGGATGTTTTAGATAAAGAAACGTATCAAAAGATTAAAGCGAAAGCACTTTCTACGGTTAGAGGAACAGTTCAGGCAGATATATTAAAAGAGGATCAAGCACAAAATACATGTATTTTTTCTACCGAGTTTGCACTAAAATTAATGGGAGATGTTCAGTCATATTTCATTGATAATAAAATTGAAAATTTTTATAGTGTAAGCATAAGTGGTTATCATATTGCAGAGGCGGGTGCTAATCCAATTACTCAACTCGCTTTTACTTTATCAAATGGATTTACTTATGTAGAATATTATTTGAGTAGAGGAATGAATATTGATGACTTTGCTCCAAATCTTTCTTTCTTTTTTAGCAATGGCATGGATCCTGAGTATAGTGTCATTGGTCGTGTGGCAAGAAGAATTTGGGCAAAGGCGATTAAAGGAAAATACAAGGGCAATAGTAGAAGCCAGAAATTAAAGTACCATATTCAAACTAGCGGCAGGAGTTTACATGCTCAGGAAATTGATTTTAATGATATCCGAACTACCCTGCAGGCTTTATATGCAATCTATGACAATTGTAATTCCTTACATACCAACGCCTATGATGAGGCTATTACAACACCAACTGAAGAAAGCGTGAGAAGGGCTATGGCAATACAATTAATTATTAATAGAGAATTAGGAACGGCTAAAAATGAAAATCCAAATCAAGGATCTTTCTTAATTGAGGAATTGACTGATTTAGTTGAAGAAGCTGTTATGAAAGAATTTAATAGGCTCACAGAAAGAGGGGGCGTGTTAGGTGCGATGGAAAGAATGTACCAGAGAAATAAAATTCAGGA
>CANICR010000017.1 GCA_947466405.1 Chitinophagaceae bacterium
ATGAAGACACTTTAATGGGCGGCATCGGCGGAGAGATATCTGCTTGGATAACAGAAAATTGTTTTCAATTACTCGACGCTCCTGTATTGCGCTGCGCAAGTTTAGACACGCCTATTCCTTTTAATATGGATCTTGAGAAAAACTTCATGGCGTACACAAGAATGGGAGAAGTGATAGAAAAATTATTAAGCTATTAAAATTATTTAGCAGGAATAAATTTAAGTGAAATAGAATTCACGCAATGTCGGGTATTTTTATTTGTAAAATATTCTCCAATAAAAACATGACCTAGGTGACCACCACATTTGGTGCAAACAATCTCTGTTCTGTTGCCATCTGCATCAGGAATTCTGGTAACGGCCCCAGCAATTTCATCATCAAAACTTGGCCATCCACAATGCGAATCAAATTTACTGCTGGAGTTGTATAGAGCAGCATCGCATCTTTTGCATACATAAATACCAGCTAGTTTATTTTTCGTGTATTCTCCAGAGTTAGGACGCTCTGTTCCTTTATGAAGTATCACGTATTCTTCCTCGGGTGTTAATTTATTATAATTCATCGTGTTCTTTTTTGTATAGAAATAAATTTTATTGAAATGTTTTTGAGCATCTAAAATATACTTATTAAAAGACAGTTCATCGCTATTTTTAGTGAAGTCGTAGGTTGGTCTGTACCACACCAAAAATGTATCCAGCAGCGGACTTTGAAGACCGGTAATTCTTTTTATAAAGACTTTGCTAAATCTGTAATTAACATATTTCTCTTGTTCCTCCACTTCTAATCTTTTTTGAAATGAAAGTAATCTCCGATTTCTTTTAAACCGAAAAATATTTATCAATTCATCCAAATCAAATCCTACATAACCATCTGTAGATAAAGATGATTGTAATGCAGGCTTTGAGAAAGCATAAATATCGGAATAGGCTTTTCGATTTTCAATAGAATCTTCTTTATAACTCTTTGAAAAAACAGTCACTTCTTTCAGCATGTTGTATTTTCCCCGGAGATTGATATGAATAGAAATATCAAAATGTCGTGGGTCTGGAATGTCGGCTACTAAAAATACTTTGGTTGATTTGTTGTTATACACAAACGTTAAAGAATCATTAGGCTTTACCAAAATGGAATACCTGCCTAAGCTATCGGTGGTGGTAAAAACACCAGCAGTATTGATAACCCTGGCATTTTCAACGTAATTAATTTTTGAATTGTCGTATACAGTTCCGCTAACAACAAGTTGAGCTGTTGAAATAAAAGGGAAATAAAAAAACAAAAGGAAAACGTTCCGCACAAAAAACAATATTTACGCAATATTAAGAAAGAATCAAGCGGCACTTGTTGAAATAAAATTATTTAACGTTGATTTTGCTTAAATCAAAACGAGGGGACTATTTGCGGATAATTTTTTTAAATACACGCTGTAGGTAGTTTTTAAAAAATCGAAATTGCCCCAAAGGAATACTAATCAGAATTACACAAATGGGCCAGAGGCAGAGAATCAACAGCAGGTATACAAGTACTTCAATTCTTGGATTTTCCAGCCCCAAAAGGTCCAATAATTTTTTTCCAACCCTTGCACAGGTGCTACCACCAATAGCAAAAGTGCTAATAATTAGTAAAAATTGCCAGTTGGAAACATTCCATCGCTTTTTAACCTTTTCAAACATCTGGCAAAATTGCATAAAACTTTTTTATTAATTGCCTTCTTTCTTAGATAAAGTATAAAAAATCAAATAATTACACTTTTGTGACAAATAGTCCCCCCAACATCATAACCCATTGAAACCCATTGAAAAAAGAAAAAAAATTTTTTTAAAATGTTGATATAATGTCAATATCCTATCTTACTTTTGCTCCCGAAAAAGGATTTTTTCCACATTAGACCCGATAACTGTATGATTCGCTATCGAATAACAATTAACAAAGCTTTATTAAGTCTTCTCCTATTACTATTTCTTGTATCTAATAATTCTGTTTTTGCTGCTGATGGCGAAGCCTTGTTTAAGGCCAATTGCGCCAACTGTCACAAGCCAGATGTAGACTATACAGGACCGGCGTTAAAAGGCTGGAGCAAAAGAGTACCAGACGCAGACTGGATATACAAGTGGGTAGCCAATCCTGCTAAAATGATTGCATCTGACGCTTACGCTAAAACGCTGTTTGAAAAGTGGAAGCCAACGGTGATGACTGCATTCAGCAATTTAACCAAAGAAGAGGTAGACGCAATATTAAAATATGTTGATGATTATACACCACCTGTAGCTGCAGCAAAAATGGGCGAAAGCGGTAGCGCTGGAGGCGAGTCAGACAATACCATGTTATTTGGAATTCTTACAATGGTTTTAGGAGTGGTTGCGCTCATCCTTTTACAGGTAAATAGTAACCTTCGTAAATTATCTGATGATAAAGAAGGTGTACATCGCGGTGAGCCCGTTCCTTTTTATAGAAACAAAGCCTATTTGATGGCGATAGCCTTAATATTATTTGCAGTTGGTGGTTATTATGTAATCAGCGGTGCTATTGGGTTAGGTAGGATGAAAAATTATCAGCCTGTTCAGCCAATATATTATTCACACAAAGTACATGCCGGCACAAATCAAATCAGTTGTTTATATTGTCATGGTAGTGCGCAGGACAGCAAGCATGCGGGTATTCCATCGGTGAATGTTTGTATGAACTGTCACATGGCTATCAAAGAATACAAAGGGGATCCAATTGTTAGGGAAGATGGAAGCGCTGTAAATGGTACAGAAGAGATCCAAAAATTATATGATTATGCAGGTTGGAATGCAACCACAAAATCTTATAACCCAGATAACAACAGCGATGGCGTTCCAGATGGCGCACATCCAATATCATGGGTAAAAATTCACAACTTACCAGATCATGTTTACTTTAATCATAGCCAACACATAAAAGTCGGAAAACAACAATGTCAAACTTGTCATGGCAATATTCAGGAAATGCCTGAAGTATATCAATTTGCAGAATTAAGCATGGGATGGTGCGTTAATTGTCATCGCGAAAGCAAGGTTGATTTCTACAACAAAGAAACAGGCGAAGGAAATAAGTTTTACAGCATTTATGAGAAATTCCACAAAGACATTAAGGAACATAAAATAGATAGCATTACCGTAGAAAAGATTGGTGGAACAGAATGTCAAAAATGCCACTATTAATAATATAATTTCTTAGAATAAAGAGCATATTACCGAATAATAGAATTATTAAACTATGAGTAATAAGAAGTATTGGCAGAGTTTTGGAGAATTAAATCAAACGGATGCTTATAAGCAATCTGCCGAAAACGAGTTCAACGAAGATTTGTTGCCCATAGAAGAGCTTTCAAATGAAGGCCTTCTTGATGGAAAAACACCTCGCAGAGATTTTTTAAAATATCTTGGATTTAGTACCGCTGCTGCGGCTATTGCTGCAAGTTGCGAAATGCCCGTAAGAAAAGCGGTTCCCTATTTACAAAGACCTGATAATATTATTCCTGGTGTTCCAAACTATTATGCATCAACGTATGTAAATGGAGGAGACTCAATCAGCGTGGTTGTAAAACAAAGAGATGGAAGGCCAATTAAAATTGAAGGAAATGAATTGTCTGCCTTAACAAAAGGTGGAACAAGCGCACAAGCACAAGCTTCTGTACTTGATTTATACGATACTACTCGTTTACGTCATCCATTACAAAAAGACGGCAACGATTTTAAAGAAGTAACCACATTTGAAGCGTTTGATAAAATGGTGTCAGCAGCAATGGCGGGTATTGGAAGCAAGCCAGTTGTTTTATTAACTTCAACCATTCATTCTCCATCCACTTTAGAAATAATAAATAATTTTTTAGCAAAATATCCGGGCAGCAAACACCTGCAATATGATGCAATAAGTTATAGTGGAATGCTGATGGCTAATGAGGCTTGTTATGGAAAAAAAGCAATCCCTTCTTATCATTTTGAAAATGCAAAAACGATTGTTAGTCTTGGTGCTGATTTTTTAGGTACATGGTTAAGTCCGGTTGAATTCAGCAAACAATATTCAACCAATAGAAAAATAACTGGAGAAAATCCTACATTAAGTCGTCATTTTCATTTCGAAAGCATGTTGTCTTTAACAGGCAGTAATGCAGATGACCGCTATACGCACAAACCATCAGAAACTGGTAATATAGCATTGGCGATTTTAGCAAAATTAGGCGGTGCAGTTTCTGCTCCTGTAATTGCTGATTTGGCTGTAAAAGCAGGTATCGAAAAGGCAGCAACAGAATTAATGAAGACAAAAGGTTCTTCTTTGGTTGTTTGCGGTAGTAATGATGTAAATGTTCAGGTGGTGGTAAATGCCATCAACGAAATGATTGGTGCTAATGGAACAACCATTAATTGGGGAGCCACTTCAAATATTCGCAAGGGTAATGATGCAGACTTCGTAAAATTAGTTTCAGAAATAAATAGCGTAGGTGCGTTATTGGTTTATGATTGTAATCCTGTTTATTCTTATGCTGATGGAAAAAAATTAGGCGAAGCTATTGCTAAAGTTCCTGTTAGTATATCTTTCAACGGAACAATGGATGAAACAACCGAGCAATGTAAATATGTTGCCCCTTCTCATCACTGGTTAGAAAGCTGGGGAGATGCGGAACCAAAATCTGGATATTACAGTTTTATACAGCCATTAATAAATCCTTTGTTTAAAACAAGGGCATTCCAAACTTCACTCATGAAGTGGTCGGCTGCAGATACAGCAGATTACGAAACATTTGTAAAAAAATATTGGACATCAAAATTAGGAAGTGCAGAAAACTGGGAAAAAGCATTACAAGATGGTGTTGTAGAAACACCGGCAACTGTTTCAACGGCTACGTATAGTGCCTTTACGTTAACAGCTGCCGCTTCAAAAATATCATCTGCAAAAGGTAGTGACATTGAGGTTGTATTATATCAGAAAGTATCAATGGGAAATGGCAGCCAGGCTAATAATCCTTGGTTGCAGGAATTACCAGATCCTATATCAAAAGTAACATGGGACAACTACGCGATGATGAGTCCTGCTTTGGCAAAAGCTTTAATAGGAATAGACATCATGAACAATCAGCGTCAAGCAGATTCTTATGAAGTAACTCCAGAAAAAGCCATGGTAAAGGTTGTCGTTAATGGAAAAAACATTGAGTTGCCTGTATTAATCTTACCAGGTTTAAATGAAGCAACCATTGCAGTAGCCTTAGGATATGGAAGAGCAAGTGCGGATGAAAAAAATTCATTAGACAGGGTTGGAAAATCGGCAGCAGGAGCAGGAAAAAATGCCTATCCTTTGGTAGCGTTTGACGGAACAAGTTTTATTTACACGCTAAATGCGTCGGTTGAAAAATCAACCAATATATATTCACTGGCACAAACACAAGTGCATGGTTCATCGGAGAGCAGACCCGTTATTTATGAAACCAACTTACCAAGTTTTATAAAAAATCCGGAAGCACTATTAGAAGAACCTAGAAGCGAAAGAATAAATTTATTAGCTGAAGGGAAAACAGATTTTGTTACAGAAGGAACCCTTTACCCAAATTATGAAAAGCCGGGTATTAAATGGGGAATGAGTATTGATTTAAACACTTGTACAGGATGTAGCGCTTGCGTAGTTGCTTGTACAGCTGAAAATAACGTGAGTGTTGTTGGAAAAATTCAGGTGCAAAAAGCACATGAAATGCATTGGTTAAGAATAGACCGCTATTTCACGGGAGATGTAAAAAATCCAGATGTAGTTTTCCAACCAATGTTATGTCAACATTGCGATAACGCTCCTTGCGAAAATGTATGTCCAGTTGCTGCCACTAACCATAGTAGTGAGGGATTAAACCAAATGACTTACAATCGTTGTATTGGAACAAGATATTGTGCAAACAATTGTCCGTTTAAAGTACGTCGTTTCAATTGGCTTGATTTTACAGGAGCGGATAGTTTTGCTAATAATCAAGAACCATTACGCGATAAAGAATTAAATGAAGTGGTGTTCCAAATGAATGATGACCTTACAAGAATGGTATTAAATCCAGATGTAACGGTTCGTTCAAGAGGGGTCATTGAAAAATGTTCATTCTGCGTTCAGCGTTTACAAGAAAGTAAATTAGAAGCGAAGAAACAACAAGATCCATCATTGGTACGTAATGTTAAAACTGCTTGTATGCAATCTTGTCCTACTAATGCAATCAGCTTTGGTAATGTAAACGATAAAGAAAGTGAAGTGTCAAAAGCAAGAGCGGATAAAAATCGTAATTTTTATGTACTAGAGCAATTGCATGTATTACCTAACGTTAGTTATTTGGCAAAAGTTAGAAATACAGACAGGCATGTAGGCGTTGTGGAAGAAGAAAAAAAAGAAGCAGAAGCACACGGTTAAGACATTTAAATTAATAATAAGACTAACAGCTAATAGCTAAAAGCGAAAAAGAATATGTCATTACTCAAATACGAATCACAACAAAGGGAGCCGCTAGTAGGTGGTAATAAAAATTATCATCAGGTAACGGAAGATATTATTAGTCCCATTGAAATGAAGCCAAGTAAACTTTGGTACATTGGTTTTTATATCAGTGTAGGGTTATTGCTTTTTGGTGCATATAGCGTTTACAGAGAGGTTACTTATGGTATAGGACAATGGAATGTAAATAAAACAATTGGCTGGGGCTGGGATATCACCAACTTCGTTTGGTGGGTAGGTATCGGTCACGCAGGTACGCTAATTTCTGCGATTTTATTATTATTTCGTCAGGGATGGAGAACTGGTGTAAACAGAGCTGCGGAAGCGATGACCATTTTTGCGGTAATGTGTGCAGGACAATTTCCTATATGGCACATGGGTCGTGTATGGATGGCGTTCTTTGTATTGCCTTATCCAAATTCGCGTGGTCCATTATGGGTAAATTTTAACTCACCACTATTATGGGACGTATTTGCGATATCAACTTATTTTACAGTATCATTATTATTCTGGTATTCAGGTTTACTACCTGATTTAGCAACTGTAAGAGATAGGGCTAAAACAAAATTGCGTAAATTATTATATGGTGTTGCATCATTTGGTTGGACAGGTAGCACAAAACATTGGCAACGTCACGAATCATTATCATTGGTATTGGCTGGATTAAGCACGCCGCTGGTTCTTTCTGTACACACGATTGTATCATTTGACTTCGCTACATCAATTGTACCAGGTTGGCATACAACGATTTTTCCACCATACTTTGTGGCCGGAGCGATATTTAGCGGATTTGCAATGGTGCAAACCTTATTAATTGTTGTAAGAAAAGTGATGGGCTTAGAGGATTATATTACCCTTGGACATATTGAGGCGATGAATAAGGTAATTGTACTAACGGGTAGCATTGTGGGTTGTGCATATTTAACCGAATTATTCATTGCTTGGTATGGACAAAATCCATATGAGTGGTATGCCTTTTCTCAAAACAGGGCAAATTTATTTAGTCCATATGGATGGTCTTATTGGTTGATGATGTTCTGTAACGTAGTTTCTCCTCAGTTATTCTGGAGTCGTAAATTAAGAAGAAACATCACGGTAACATTCTTTATGAGTATTGTAGTAAATATTGGTATGTGGTATGAGCGCTTTGTAATTATTGTTACTTCAATTTATCGTGATTTCTTACCATCAAGCTGGAGTACGTATTATAGTCCAAGTATTTGGGAAATCGGTTTTTACCTAGGTACGTTTGGATTGTTCTTTACTTGTTTCTTTTTGTTTGCCAAGTATTTCCCGGTAATTGCCGTTGCGGAAATCAAGTCAATATTAAAAACAACTGGAGAAACGTATAAGGCTAAAATGACGGAGGTAGAAAAAAAGGATGCAGACAAGTTTTATATAGAAGAAGTGGAGCACGCGCACTAATAGGGCAGTGTTAAACAGAAAAAATAGTTTAAAAGCAATACATAATATCAACTATATGGCTGGAGGAATAAAAAAATTTGTAGTAGGCTCATTTGATGATGAAGCTGTTTTGTTTCCGGCGGTAAAAAATGTACGCAAGCAAGGATATAAAATCCATGACGTATATACGCCCTTCCCTATTCATGGATTAGATCATGCATTGGGATTAAGAGAAACAAGTATACACACAGCGGGTTTTATCTATGCTATTACCGGTACAACAACTGCATTAAGTTTTATGAGTTGGGTATTTACAAAGGATTGGCCACTTAATATTGGTGGCAAACCCCATTTTGCATTACCTGCTTGGATTCCAATAACCTTTGAATTAACGGTTTTGTTTTCAGCGGTGGGAATGGTGCTTACCTTTTGTTATCTATGTCAATTGTCTCCATTTGTTAAGAAGCATCATTTTCATGCAAGGGCTACAGATGATTTATTTGTAATGGCTATTGAGTGTACCGATAAAACAAACGATGAAGAAGTGCAAAGCTTTTTACAAAAAGCCGGTGCAAAAGAAATCAATATTCAGCATGCAGAAACAGGATGGTGGATTGGAAGGTATGACAGAGAACAAAAATTATATAAAGAAGAAAAAGGGTATTAATCAATCAAGTCCCATAGTGGGATGATATATAAATAGATGTATGAAAAAAATTGCAACATTATCAGTGGTTATTTTAGCAATGTGTATTTCGTTTGTAAGTTGCGACAGCAAGCGTGAGCCAGGAAAAATATACATGCCAGATATGGCGTATAGCCGAGCATACGAAACCTATGCAGAAAAAGATTCTTCTGTATTTACAACTGATCAATCAAAGAAAGGCGGCGGAAAAATTTATTATGATAATAACCCAGCCTTAGGAACAATAAAAAGAGGAGAATTATTTCCATACACTTTACCAAATGACAGCACAGGATATAAAATGAGTGCGACAGTTAAAAATCCAATCGATAGTATTAGTGTAGCAGACTTAAAGGAGGCGGGCCGTTTGTTTAATATTAATTGTGCCATTTGTCATGGAGAAAAAGGAGCCGGAAATGGACCTATTTCAACTTCTGGTAAAATTGGAGGAATTGCAAATCTAACATTGGACAATTATGTGAAGATGGCAGACGGAACGATGTTCCATTCAATCACCTATGGCAAAAATAATATGGGAAGCTACGCTTCACAGTTAGATAGAAAACAACGCTGGATGGTTATCAAGTATATCAGGACATTACAACCAAAGCCTGTTGAAAAAACAGCACCAGAAACTGTAAAAACAAAATAATAAAAATCAGCATCGAAAGAATAGCTGATGACTTATAAAAAATAAAGTTTATTTAGATGAATCAACAATTTGAATTACCAGGAGGCTACAAAAAATGGACATGGGGTCTGATTGCTGCAGGAATTATAGCATTACTATATGGCTTTATTGTGCTACATCCCTTTGCGCCAGTATCAAATGAAAGCGGAGTACACAATACCGGCACTCGATTTTGGGCTGTATTGCTACAAAATAGCGTGTATTGGTTACTGGTAGTAAATGCATCAATGTTCTTTATTTGTGTTACCACAATGGCAATGGGCGGATGGCAAGTAGCTTTGAGAAGAGTTCCAGAAGCATTGTCTAGTGTTGTTCCAACTTTGGGAATAATTACATTTTTAGTATTAATGGCTATAGTATGGGGTGGACGCACAGACATTTATATATGGTTAGACAAATCAGTAGTTGCTAAAGATCATATTCTTAATGGCAAAAGTGGTTTTTTAAATCCTGTATTTTTTACAATTTGGTCTGCTGTTGCAATCATTATGTGGTGGTTATTAGGACGTAAAATGCGCAGCATGAGTTTAGAGTCGGATAAAAACGGCACCATGGATTATGAAACCGGCAAGAAATGGATATGGAAAAATACGGTTTGGGCTTCATTGTATACCGTATTCTTTGGCTTATCAGTGGCCTCTACTGTTCCATGGTTATGGATAATGAGTATAGATGCACATTGGTATAGCACAATGTTTAGTTGGTATACTTTTGCAAGCACTTTCGTTTCCGGCATGTCGTTAGTAGCATTGTTTATAATTTTTCTTAAAAATAGAGGTCAGTTAGAATATGTAACAGAAGAACACTTACACGATGTTGGTAAATTCATGTTTGCATTTTCTGTATTCTGGACATACTTATGGTTTTCTCAGTACATGTTAATTTGGTATAGTAACCAACCGGAAGAAACTAAATATTTTATTGAAAGAATTGGAACAGCAGATAAGCCAGGACCGTATAATGGATTATTCTTTTTGAATTTAATATTAAACTTCTTGTGTCCTTTGTTAATATTAATGAAAAGAGGTACCAAGCGTAATTGGACAATGGTTACTATCATGGCGGTATTAATTATTTTTGGACATTGGATAGATTTTTATCAAATGGTAATGCCAGGAACAATGAAAGAGCATGCAGAAATGATGCCTTTCGAATTTGGTATCGCAGCATTATTTATTGGATTGATTATGTGGGGAGCCGGAAGATATTTTACTAAACACCCATTAACAGCTAAGAATCATCCTTTCTTGAAAGAAAGTATCATTCACCATACGTAATAAAAAAGATTTAAATAAAACAGCATTTTATTAATCCATCAGCGGATTATTAAAAGAATAAAATTTATACAAATGAAGGATTTTTATCTTATTGCAATCGTTGTAATGATTTTTGTGGTTATTTTTCAAATCGCTAAAGCAAGTGAATATGTTAGCGTATTAAAAGGAGAAGAAAAAACACGTAAACAAAACAACAAGATTAATGGATTTTTACTCATCATCTTTTTAATCCTAGGATTATATGGTGCTTGGTATTGTAATGAGCTTTATTATGGAAAAACATTATTTCCACAAGGCTCAGCATCAGTTGAGGGAGAAAAAATTGATTTGATGCTATATATTACCATTGGAGTAACTGGCGTAGTATTTATAATTACACAGGTATTATTATTTTGGTTTGCATTTAAATATCAGGAACAAGACAACAAAAAAGCATTTTATTTCCCACACAATACTAAATTAGAATTATTATGGACAACCGTACCAGCAATATTTCTCACTGTTTTGGTGGTGTTTGGTTTGAAATATTGGTTTAAAATGACAAATGATGCGCCAAAAGATTCAGTCGTAGTAGAAATAACGGGTCACCAGTTTGCATGGGATATGCGTTATCCTGGGAAAGATGGAAAGCTAGGTAAGAAAAATTATAAACTATATAACCAGCCTTCTGGAAATACATTAGGTGTTGATTTTGAAGATCCTGAAAGTTGGGATGATTTACATACAACGGACATGCATTTGCCAGTAGGCAAGCCTGTTAAACTTGTAATCAACGCAATGGATGTAATTCACGATGTTGGATTGTCTCATTTCAGAATGAAGATGGATGCCGTTCCGGGAATTCCTACTACCATGTGGTTTACACCCAAGTATACAACAGAAGAAATGAAGAAGAGAACAGGGAATCCAAATTTTGTATATGAAATTAGTTGTGATCAAATGTGTGGAAAGGGTCACTTTTCAATGAGGGGTGTAATTATAGTGGAGAGCGAAGAAGATTACAATAAATGGTTAAGTGCTCAAAAACCAGAATATTTTACGATGTATCCTGATAAGGATCCTACAATTCAACGCAATTCAACTGATTCAATTAAAACACAGCCTCTTGCGCAAGCAATGCCTATACAATAATAAAAAGTATTTAATCATAATTATACTATGAGTACAGCAACATTAGAAGCAATGGCACATCACGAAGAACATGGAGATGCTCATCACGATCATCATCAGGAAACTTTCATCACAAAGTATGTGTTTAGCCAGGATCACAAAACAATTGCAAAACAATTTTTGGTAACAGGAATTATTTGGGCAATCATTGGCGGATTATTTTCTGTGATTTTTCGTTTTCAATTAGGATATCCCGAGTCTACTTTTCCTTGGTTAGAAGATTTGTTAGGGCATTGGGCAAAAGGAGGAAAACTTCAACCAGAGTTTTATTATGCACTTGTTACTATGCATGGAACCATTTTGGTTTTCTTTGTACTAACGGCTGGCCTTAGTGGAACATTTGCTAATTTTTTAATTCCGCTTCAGATAGGCGCAAGGGATATGGCTTCACCTATGTTAAATATGTTAAGTTATTGGTTTTTCTTTTTAGCATCTGTAATAATGATGTCATCATTATTTGTACAAACGGGTCCGGCTAGTGGTGGATGGACAATATATCCTCCTTTGAGCGCTTTAGGTGATGCATCTATGGGTAGCAAAATAGGAATGGATTTGTGGTTGGTGAGTATGGCTATGTTTGTGGTGTCTTCTTTATTAGGTGGATTAAATTACATTACTACAATATTAAACATGCGTACGAAAGGCATGAGTATGACTCGTATGCCATTAACCATTTGGGCGCTATTCTTTACAGCCGTGTTAGGAGTGTTGTCATTCCCCGTTTTATTATCAGGAGCTATATTATTATTATTTGATAGAAATCTAGGAACAAGTTTCTTTTTAAGTGATATAGTGGTAGCAGGAAAGATATTACCAAACGAAGGCGGTAGTGCAATCTTGTTTCAACATTTATTTTGGTTCTTAGGGCACCCAGAGGTATACATTATATTACTACCGGCAATGGGTATGTCATCAGAAATACTATCCGTAAACAGCCGAAAACCAATCTTTGGTTATATGGCGATGGTAGGTTCTTTATTTGCAATTACCATATTGGCGTTTTTAGTTTGGGCACATCATATGTTTGTAACAGGGTTAAATCCATTTTTAGGATCAGTATTTGTGTTGCTTACATTATTGATTGCGGTTCCTTCGGCTATTAAAGTATTTAACTGGCTTACAACTTTATGGAAAGGGAATATTCGTTTTACTCCTGCTATGTTGTTTGCCATTGGATTTGTTAGTTTGTTTATCAGCGGAGGATTAACGGGTATATTTTTAGGAAACTCGGCATTAGATATTCATTTACATGACACTTATTTTGTGATAGCGCATTTCCATATTGTAATGGGAGTAGCCTCCTTCTTTGGAATGTTTGCCGGTGTTTATCATTGGTATCCAAAAATGTTTGGTCGTTATTTAAATACCACATTAGCGTATATTCATTTTTGGGTAACTATTATAGGAGCCTATTTGATATTTTGGCCAATGCATTATGAAGGATTAGCAGGTATGCCACGTCGTTATTATGATTTTTCTAATTGGGAATCTTTTAAAATGTTTGGTGGATTAAATGAATTTATTAGTTTAATAGCATTAATTGTATTTGCTGTTCAGCTATTGTTTGTAATAAACTTCTTTTACAGTATCTGGAAAGGAAGAAAAGTAACTACGCAAAATCCATGGGAAGCAAATACGTTAGAGTGGACAACGCCTATTCGACCTGGACACGGTAACTGGCCTGGAGAAATTCCAGAAGTTCATCGCTGGCCATACGATTATGCAAAAGATGGAAAAGATTTTATTCCGCAAGATGTACCAGTAGGAGCGGACGAAAGCAAACATTAATAAGTGCAGGAAAAAAATACCATAGCCAATTCTACATCATTTGCGTTGGCAAGTAAAGTGAAAGATTATTTCTTATTAATCAAATTCACCTTAAGTTTCATGGTGGTTTTTAGTACGGTAATAAGTTACCTTCTAGCACCTAATATCAGGTTTGATCTGATACAAGTTCTTTTACTTTTTGTAGGTGGCCTGTTGGTTACCGGATCGGCAAACACTATTAATCAAATTCTTGAAAAAGATACCGATGCAATGATGGCGCGAACTGCTAAAAGACCCATTGCTAGCGGAAGGATGACGAGTAAAGAAGCGTGGATTTTTGCAGCAATTGCAGGTGCTTTAGGAATACTAATTATGTATTCGTTTAGTGCAGAAGCTGCATGGCTGAGTTTGTTAAGTTTAGTGTTGTATGGTTTTATCTACACACCATTAAAAAAAATAAATTCAATTGCAGTTTTGGTGGGTGCAATTCCGGGAGCCTTACCTTGTTTGATTGGATGGGTAGCAAGTTTTAACGAAGGCGCTGCTAATAGTTGGACAGGAGGTTGGATTTTATTTGCTATTCAATTTCTTTGGCAATTCCCACATTTTTGGGCGATTGCCTGGGTAGCACATAAAGATTACAGCACAGCGGGATTTAAGTTATTGCCAAGTGAAAAAGGGCCAACAAAATTTACGGCGATACAAACAATTATGTATAGTGCGTTGATGATTCCTATTGGTCTGTTGCCTCACCTAATTCCTATAAACGGAACAGAGCCAATGAGTGGAATTGTTAGTATGTGGATTTTATTAGGATGTAATTTATTTATGGTATACACAAGTATAATGTTGTTTATCAGAATGGATGTAGCATCAGCAAGAAAAGTAATGTTTAGTTCTTATTTTTATTTGATGATTGTTTTTTTGAGTCTGTATGCAAATAAGATTTAAGAAAGAACAGCACAAATGATTTTTGATATAAAAGTTATGGAAATAGATATAATACAACCAAGTAATAAAATTCACCCACATAAATTTACGTTGTGGGTTGGTATTGGTAGTATTGTGATGATGTTTGCTGGATTAACAAGTGCATATATTGTAAAACGCAATCAAGCCAATTGGCAAACATTTGACATACCAGTCTTTTTTTGGTATAGCACCATAGTGATTTTATTAAGTAGTATTAGCGTTCAATTGTCTGTCAATGCATTTAAGAAAAGGCAAATGGATAAATACGCAAGGTTGATGACAATCACCTTGTTATTGGGAGTTCTTTTTATAGTAACACAATGTATTGCATTTAGAGATTTTTGGAATGCAGGAATGACATTGCAGGCAAATGTGTCATTTTCTTTTTTGTATGTTATCGTTGGTTTACACGCCCTTCACGTAATAGGAGGAGTAATAGCATTAACGGTAATGACATTAAAGGCATTTAGCACAACAAGGAAAAATGATAATGTGGTGCCAGTTGAAGTTATAAGTACATACTGGCATTTTGTAGATATGTTATGGATTTATTTACTTGTCTTTTTATGGATGATTAAATAGAAAATAAAAGAGAATAAAAATATTTTAGATACTAGAATTAATAATTATGGCAACTACAGCAATTCCGTCGGGAACAAAATGGTGGAGTGGGGGAAAAAGCCCCTTCAATTCAAGCTACGGTAAAGTAATGATGTGGTATTTTTTGATGAGTGACGCCTTTACATTTGGCGCATTTCTTATCAGCTATGGTACTATTCGCTTTAGTGTAAATCATTGGGCAGATCCAAACCATGTATTTAATGCATTTCCTTTTGCTGGTCATGCAAATTTACCATTGGCTTTCGTGAGTTTAATGACTTTTATTCTAATCTTCAGTTCTGTTACAATGGTATTAGCGGTTCATGAAGGACATAACATGAATCGTAAAGGAGTAGAAAAATATATGATACTTACCATACTTGGCGGTATCGCGTTTTTAAGCTGTCAGGCTTGGGAGTGGACGCATTTACTAACGGGAGAGCATGTAGCATTATTAACCGATGGTACATTAGGCGTAATACCAACAACGGTAAAAATGAATCCATGGGGAGCAGAGCTAGACCATACCACAATGATGGCGGCATTACAAAAAACATCACACGATCAATTGATAGGAATTGCATCAACCTTACATCATGGCACAGAAGCCGTTGGCCACAGCATATCAACCTTATCAAATCAGGAATTAATTAACGAAATAACTGCAGCACCAGGTTTTCACGCAACACACAGCGGACCAATTGCTTTCGGTGGTTATTTCTTTGGCATCACAGGATTTCATGGTTTCCACGTTTTCAGCGGGGTTATAATAAATATTGTTATGTACCTAAAAACAAAGCTTGGACATTTTGATAAAAGAGGACATTATGAAATGATAGAAAAAGCTGGACTATATTGGCATTTTGTGGATTTAGTTTGGGTATTTGTATTCTTGTGTTTTTATCTGGTATAATTAATTAAAAATTTTAAATAAAAATATTTATGTCATCACAAACATCTTCACCAGAAATTACATTCCAACCTGATCATTCAGGTGGTACTTCAAGAATTTGGAAAATATTCTGGGTGTTATCTGTATTAACTATTATTGAATTAGCCTTAGGATATTTTTTATACCTAAAGAGTGGTCAACTTTCAGACATTGTTGTGCTTTCAACAAAATGCGCAATCGGAATTCTAACGCTTGCAAAAGCCTATTATATCGTATCCGTATTTATGCACCTTGGCGATGAGATAAGAAACTTTATTATGACAATCGTTGTTCCTTTAATTTTATTCGTTTGGTTCATTATTGCGTTTTTATATGATGGAAATAGTTGGAAAATTCTTCGCAATACAAACGCAGGAAGTAAACCAAATCAAATGGAACAGGTACATAAAGAAGCAACTGAAAAATAAATATGCATAATAAATAAAAATACAAATGGCCATCGTTTAGTTCAATAAAACGATGGCTTTTAATTTCTTACCTAACAGGATAAATAAATGTGACCACTTATTTGTTTTCCATCAAATAACACCATTGAATAAAAAATCAATCATAGCATTAACCATCGCAATTTTACTTCCATTAACTGGATATTGGCTGGTAAAATATTATAGTAAAGATGCTGTGCATATGCCTCATCATTATTTTTATGATAGCGTGACTGTGCAAACAAAACGTGGAAAATCTGTTAATGATACTATCTGGCACAGGGTAAAAAATATTTCATTTACAAATCAACTAGGCCAGCAAGTTTCTTTAGATGACTTACACGGGAAAATTCTTGTTATAGATTTCTTCTTTACACATTGCCCTACTATTTGCCCCGGTATGGCAAGGGCCATGAAAAAGCTTCAAGTTTCATTTGAAAAGAATCCTGAAATTGTTCAGTTTTTGAGTGTCAGTGTAGATCCGGAACATGATAGTGTTTCACAATTAAGGGCTTTTGCAAACAACTTGAATATAAATCATGATACCTGGTGGTTTTTAACGGGTGACAAAAAAGAGATTTATGATTTTGCATTACAAGAAATGAAAGCAAGTATTGCTGATAGTGAAGTAGACACAGCTTTTATACATACCGAAAATATTTTCCTATTGGATACGAATAGAATTGTAAGGGGCTGGTACAATGGATTTGATACAATAAAACAGGCACAACTAGCTGCAGACATCCCAACTATTATGTTGGAGAGAGACAAAAAAAGCCCATCTATACTAAGGGAATTCATTCCTTATTTACCCGTAATTTTTATTGGTATTGGACTCACTATTTTAACAATGACCTTATTAACTAAAAATAAAAACAAAAAAAATGTTACAACCCGTATTTAATAAAAACGATAAAAAAGCAAAAATATTTATTTATGCAGTATCAATCATAGTGTTCACTGCTGTTGTGGTTTTAAGTAAAGTACAGTTAAAGGTATCCTTGCCATTTAGTCCACATGTATTTGCAACTACAAGCGCAATTATAAATTCTATCGTTGGCCTACTCTTGTTTGCTGGTTTTTTTACAGCAAAACAAAAAAAATTCGAGTTGCACAAAAAGATAATGATGGCAGCAATTTTATTATCGGTTCTTTTTTTATTAAGCTACATAGCACATCATTTATTTGCAGGCGATACTAGGTATGGCGATACTAATCATGATGGATTAATTAGTGGAGAGGAGTTATCTCTTGCAGGATCTATGCGCATGGTTTATTATTTCATTTTGCTTACTCATATCCCACTTGCTGGGATCATTCTTCCTTTTATATTATTTACAGCATACCGAGCATTGATTGGAGAATATGCAGAACATAAAAAACTTACTAGGATAACTTGGCCAATTTGGCTCTATGTTGCAATTACAGGCGTAATTGTTTATTGTATGATTAGTCCGTTTTATATCTGGTAATAATAAGCATGCATTTTCTACATAATTCAATATCATGTATATATAAATATACTTTGAATTAATAGAGTGATGTAACTAATAAAACAATTGAAGCAATTACTACAGCCCAACTTGCTGCAGGAATAAGCCAATTAATCCAAACCCTTGATGCTTTCATTTTTTTTGCTTTTTGAATATAGCCGTATCTGTAAGGAGGTTTATACATCAATTTTTCATCTGGAAAATTTAGTGTTGATTCATTAGGTGGAACTACTGAACAAACGACAGCTGGCAACAGCCCTAATATCGGATATATAATAGAAGTTACAAAGGTAGCTGTAGCTGCTGTTTTATATCCCCTATAAAAAGTTTTAGCATCTTCAATTCCATTTTCATATAAATCGTCTTCGCTTAAGCTATCCTGAAACACATCTTTATTCCCGTTGTTATATAGAATATAGGCAACATCAGATTTTAAAACTTTATAAATAGGATTGCTTTCGGTTGAATCACTTTTTTTATAAGAAATATCATCAATGCCAATTTCAATAATCCTGGTTTTAATTGAATCTCCATCAGTTAACATAATAATATCTTGTGAGAAACAAATTGATGACAACTGAATTAAGATAAAAAAAAGGATAACATTTTTCATAAATAAATATTTTTATAAAGTTAGCCGAAGTTTTTAAAAGCAGTATTTGTATCAATAAAAACTTATTGAATTGCAACTACAATTCTGTCATTCGTTAAATGAATAATTTTTACTTGAAGAATTGTGTCTATTTTAATCTCCTCGTTTTTAATTTTTTCATTTATTATTTCATCCATTGAAATTTTGCTTTCTAATCCAGAATCTGTTAATTCAACAAATACCGCAAAAGGAGCTATTTTTTTTACAACGGCTTGAATGATTTCTTCCTTTTTAAATTGTTTAACAGCCAATAAAAATCCGGGTGTGTAATGGTGATTGTATAATTCGGCAATTATCTTTTCTGGTTTTTCAATATTAATCATCTTAAAACTAACTAGTTTTTGAACTTCATCAACAGTTGGCGCAATTTCATATTTAGAAATACGCAACGGAAAAAAAAGATAGGAGTCAATTTCTTTTATAAAATAATCAGCATCAATTATTTT
The DNA here is from genome assembly GCA_947466405.1 of Chitinophagaceae bacterium. Classification (GTDB taxonomy): domain Bacteria; phylum Bacteroidota; class Bacteroidia; order Chitinophagales; family Chitinophagaceae; genus Ferruginibacter. The sequence continues at coordinate 19,012 of CANICR010000017.1, forward strand.
TATATAACCTAGAAATTTATTTTCTGTGTGAGCTTTATTTAATAAAACCTCAAGCGCATTGTTAAATTCATATAAAACATGGTCCGCAAAAAAAACATGTTGACTTGATTTTTTTATAATAAACTTTACATTGTCGCCAACTAGAAAGCGATGAGGTTTTTTAATCAGTTTTAATTGGGTGTACTTTTCTTGTTGTTTATCATCAATAACTGCCTGAATCGTTTTAGTTTTATTGTTTGTCACATACTCTATAGTAGCTTTCTTTTTATCATTGTTTATAAATGTAATTCTTCCTCTAAAATATTTTTCAGACATGTTACTCTTTCTTTAAAGATATAGGTATAATTTGACGGAGAGAAATTTATAGAAAATAAAAGGCTTCCAGTTTAAATTACAAATCAATTTCAATAGCCGGGTCCCAAAATTTATTTTTAAAATCTACAACTGTATCATTTAAAACAATCAGTCCGTCTTTTTTTAATAATTCTTCCATTTCAGTAGGTGTGGTAAAATGATGTTTGCCGGTAAGCATGCCGTTTCTGTTTACCACCCTTTGTGCTGGAATTTTCAAAGAAGAAGTATGAGAAGCATTCATTGCCCATCCTACCATTCTGGCACTACTTTTTGTGCCTAAGTAATTTGCTATAGCACCATAAGAAGTTACTTTTCCTCTTGGAATTAATTTCACAACGTCAAACACATCATCAAAAAAACAATTCGCCTTCTTGTTAATTATTTTTTTCATTGCCTTTACTTTGTAATAGCTCGGATTTTTTAGGTTCTGGAACAGATTTGTATAGATAAGGGCAATGCACGCAACCATTTCCACAACAAAATCCTTTATCTAGGTGGTATTTTTCTGTTAACACAATAAAGCCTTCTGTATTATAATAGAAATCAATGCCAGGAATTAAATGCTCATTCATTATGTTTGATATAAAATTAGTCGTTACTAGTCTCTGTTTGTTTTAATAATCTTTGCAATTCATCATCTTTATCCGGAATAATTTCAGGTAGCGAGAATCGGATATAAAATATTTTATTGCTATTGGCAATATCAAGTGATTCGTAATGTGTTTGTATTTTTAATTTCTCATCAATTTCGGATTGTGCATATACATCATCACATTTTTCTAATAAAAGTAAATCATACATTTCTATCACTCGTAAAGTAAAGTTGTATAAATTGGGAGAATCTGTTTTTAAATGAACAACACCATTCTTAGCAAGTACTTTTTGATATAAACGCAAGAAACGTGGATGCGTTAATCTCTTTTTGGCTCTTGAGGTGCGTAACTGAGGATCAGGAAAGGTAATCCACATTTCAGCAACTTCATCACTAATAAAATATGAAGGTAGCATTTCAATTTGTGTTCGTAGAAAAGCAATATTTGGTAAAGGGAAGTCCAGTGCTTTTTTAGCACCCATATACATTCTATTTCCTTTTACATCTACACCAATAAAATTCTGATGTGGGTATATTTTTCCTAGTCCAATAGCGTATTCACCTCTTCCGCAGGCTAGTTCAAGAATAATTGAATTATTGTTATTAAAAAAAAGATTCCAAGCGCCTGCTTTATCTTGCGGATATTCAAATACGTTGGAGAAAGATTTTATTTGGTTAAATCGAAGAAGTTTTTTTTGTCCCATTAAGCAACAAATATAATAAATTAAAACGCTTTTTTATTTCTAAAACAAATGGAGAAATGAATTTGTACATGGCTCAATAAAAAAAGCCCTATGAGATGAGACATTTCATTTTAATAATATTAATTACAAAAATCAGCACTAATTTTCTAAAGGAATAGTATGAGTTCTTTTTTATGTACAACTTATTTTTAGAATGTAATTAATAATTATTATACTTAATACTAAAGTAGCATAGGCAGTAAAATATTTAATATTTATAATTCTTCTATTTAATAATTTTAAAACAAATGCAACAATCAACAATAATGAAGGTAATAAAGGAGGATACATTTTAAAGCTTTCAATAAAATCCCCATTAAGAAATAGAAAAAAGGATCTTTGGAAACCACAAATTGGACAGTCTATGCCTAACATTGTTTTGTATAAACAAGGAAATAAGTTATTTTCTAATATTTTTTCCATTGTAATAGAAACCTGTGGGTGCAAAATTAAATACACCCACAGAATATATCTTAATGCATGCCATTTAAAATTGAAATACCCGCACCGCCTAAAATCGCTACAATAATAATCCAATAAATGGTATATAATCCTCCCAAAATTGTTCCTATTATTGACATTATCCATCCTGCGTTTAGTGAACCATATCCATCATATAATTCAGGATTGTCTCTATACATTTTTCTACCTTTTCCAGCCATATTTATTCCTACTATTCCTAAAATTAAGCCTACGAAGAAGCATCCAAAAACTATTGAGCAAATACCCAAAACTAAAACAGCTGTAGAATTTGGTAATGTTTGTTTTGTTGTCATTATTTATAAGTTTAATTAATTGCCTACTCTATTTGGTTTTCGGCTTACCCATTTCAATATAATAAATAACTATTATAAACCTTATTATTTCTAATTTTAAATGAGATACACATTTTGTTTCTACTAATGTAAAAAATTATTTACATCGATCCGCTAGTGCATCGAATCTATTACTCACACTTCGGTTTGTAGCCATGTTTATTTTCTCCCAATTATCAACACCAATTTCTTTACTTATAGCATCGCGACAGGCATCTTTATTGTCAATCATATATTTCGAATTTCCTGGTTCTGTAAGACATTTACACACATCAACAAGACTTTTATTAGATTCAGCATTTTCTTTTGAATTATCTCTTTCACAACTTGTAAAAGCAAACATAGAAATTATTACTAATCCGAAATGTGTTATTATATTACTCATAAATTTATTTTTATCTTATTATTTATTCTATACCAATTAAAAGCAATCTACATTCGTTAATATAATACCATAGCATTATATGTAAGATAATGATTTTTTGTATTTAAAATAAGCAACAATTCGCATCAAAAGGGATTATATACCTATATTTTTCCACCAAAAAATCTATGTGTCCCTTATTTCATTGTCAATCACAACTAATTGATATATCTGCCAAAAATCTCCTTAAGCCCCATTGTAAAGTCCGTAAATATTCGCATAGTTAGCCTATCCTTAAGCAAAAATTGATTAAAAACAATTTAATAATTATTTTGAAAATATAGAAATAATCCAAATATTTGCATATTATTTTAAACAATTACAAAAATAAAAACAAAAATGGCCGGAAAATTAAATCTTGACAAACTTGATCTGCAAATCATTGAAGCGATGATGGACAATGCAGAAATTTCTTATGCCGAATTGGGCAAGAAACTATTTGTTAGCGGCGGCACTATTCATGTGCGGATTAAAAAATTACAAGAGTTTAAAATTGTTAAAGGCACACGATTAAGCGTGGATCTAAAATTACTAGGGTATGATATTACCGCATTTGTAGGTATTTATCTTGAAAAGAGTTCTTTATATGATAGCGTTGCAAAAGAATTAATGAAAATTCCAGAAATCATCCGATTGAATTATATCACCGGAAATTATAGCATGTTTCTCGAAATCGTATGTAAAGACATTACCCAGCTTAGATTTGTTCTTCATGATGAGCTACAAAAAATTAAAGGAATTGAAAGAACGGAAACATTCATTTCATTAGAGGAAGGATTTACAAGAAACGTTCCAGTAGCACCAGTGTCATAATTTTAAGTTGATCTTATATCAAGTGCATCGCGGAGACCATTGCCTAATAAATTAAAAGCCAACACTAATGTCATCATCGCCAAACCGGGCGTTAATGCCAAGTAAGCTTTGTTAGTAATGATGAAAGTATAGTTTTCTTTTATCATTAAGCCCCAGCTTGGTTGTGGAGCTTGTACCCCCATTCCTAAAAAACTTAATCCTGCTTCAATAAGAATTGCCGATGCAAAATTAGCAGCCGCTAATACCATTAATGGACCCATAATATTTGGTAGAATATGCTTGATGATAATTCTGCTATTACTAAATCCCATAACTTTCGCAGACTCTATGTATTCAAGTTTTTTTATTTCAATAACCTGAGCCCTTACCATTCTTGCAATATTAACCCACATCGTAAGTCCAACCGCAATAAATATCTGCCAAAATCCTTTTCCTGTTGCTACCGTAAAAGCAAATACCAATAAAAGCGTTGGAATACTCCAGGTAACGGTAATCAACCACATGATACAAGCATCAATCTTTCCTTGAAAATATCCTGCAATAGAACCTAGCCCGATACCTAAAATCAAAGAAATTAAAACGGCGATTAAGCCAACCAATAAACTAATTCTTGAACCAATAATAAGCCGGCTAAGTATATCTCTTCCCAGGTGATCTGTACCAAGCCAATATGTTTTTAATATAAAACAATCGTTTATTTTTTTTGAATAATGATTAGTTAGTTCGTTTATGCTATAACGTTGTTCTTCAGTAACGCCATCATCAATATACTTATTAATTAATAATACATCTTTATCTATTTTGTAAGAAGAAATGGGTATATAAATAAACTTACTCGGCTTGCCGTTAATAAAGCTTGAATAAAAAGAAGATACTACTGGCTTTTTTATTTCCAATTTTAAAAACCATTGTTTATAACCCGGTGCTTTTGCCTGAATCTCTATTGTTTGCATATCTGCATTGGGCGTATTATCTGGCGCTATTACATAAGCAAACAAGGCTATAAAAATGATCAACACAATAAGTATAAAACCCATTAAAGCGGATTTGTTTTTTTTAAAACGCTTCCAGCTATTATTCCAAAAACCAGTTGTGACTATTGACATAAATACTTATTTAACCCTTCTCTCTTTCCATGTATAAGTACCAAATTTACCTAACCATCCGGCAATTATTGTATACAATATATGAAAGGGTTGTAAAAAAGGGAACAGCCATAAAGAAGATTGTTTATTAAAAAAAACTGCAACAGGAAATAAGAAAAATAATTCTACCATTGTTTTAGATAACAAAACTATCAATACCACCATAGCATAACTGTTATTAAAAAATAGCGTGTCTATTAACAAAACAAACGTAAATAAATTTAACAGATACACTATTAATAATACCGGCATGAGTGATTTGTCCTGGTATTTATCTGCCTTACTGGCCCATCTAATTCTTTGGTTTAAAAATTCGCGTACCGTGTTTGTGGGTATTGTTTCTACAATAACATCTTCGGATTTTAAATACAGTATACCACCCGAATATTTTTTTGAAAACTTTTGCATGAGCATCATGTCATCGCCACTAGCGATATGATTAATATCTTTAAAGCCATCTAGCTCTTCAAATACTTTTTTTGAATAAGCAAGATTAGCGCCGTTACACATACCATGAATATTTTTAAAAACTGCCGCGCCTGTGATACCCTGCAAACACATAAAATCAATCGATTGAAAACGTTGGATAAAAGAGGATGAATGACTAATAACCACCGGCATTACAATCATTACTGGATGATGTTTTTCAAAAAACGATGAAATTGTTTTAAGCCAGTCTTTTTTCACAATACAATCTGCATCTGTTGTAACAATTAGCTCTCCTTTAGCCGCAGCAACCCCAATCTCGATAGCCTTTTTTTTGTATGAATTGATTGCGCCGTCTGTACAATAATTTTTAAGGGAAATTATTTTTATAGTAGCATTTTCGTAACGCTCAACAATCTTAATTGTATTGTCTGTAGAAAAATCATCTACAACAATAATCTCAAACAAGTTAACCGGATAAGATTGTAGTAATATCGAATCCAATAAAGCAGCAATATTATTTTCTTCATTTCTGCATGGAATGATGATAGAAATAAATGTTTGAAATGAGTCTTTACTTGCAGGAATCGAAAATGTAGGAATTGAATTCCAGAAAAATCGATATAATAATAGTAATACTATATAAGCGAACAGAAGCGCTAAAGTAATTAATACAAGTGCCGATTGAATCATAAATAAATATATCGCAAAAATAATCCTTTATAAAGGAATCAAATAACTAACTTTATAAACGTACAAAGTAATTCATTTTTTAAAATGCAACGCAGAACGCTAAAGATATTTCTTTATCTTTTTTTATTTAACCACTCCGTGTACTCACAAACTCCAAAGGAGGTTTTTATAAAACTAACAGACCCTTTAAAAGAAATAAACGCTACAGGAGACTCCTTGAAATATATAATAGGAAGCACTTGTAAAAAGTGTTTAATTAAAATAAATAATCAAGCTGTCAAAGTTTTCCCAACGGGCGCGTTTGTATATGAAGCAAAGCTAATGGAGGGACAAAATGATTTTAATATTGAAGCTTCTCTATCAAAAGATAAAAGTATAAATAAACAAATTCAGTTTAATTTAAAAATACCTGTTAAAGAAGAATCGGTCAAAACATTTTCAATTGAAAAAATCCAAACCTTTC
>CANICR010000018.1 GCA_947466405.1 Chitinophagaceae bacterium
ACTTCGTGGTATCAGGTCATTAACAGGGAATAACCAACCAATGTTGGTTTTAGATGGAGTTCCAATTTCTCTTGGTTATATTTCTTCTATCAACCCAAATGATATTGCTGATGTAACTATACTTAAATCTTCTTCCTCTACGGCTATTTATGGGCCTGATGGTGTAAATGGTGCCATTGTAATTACTACAAAAAGAGGATCTAAAGCAAAGCCTACTATTACATTAAGTCATACTGTACAACTTGAAAAAGTGTCTTTCATGCCTTTATTTCAATCTCAATTTGGTTCTGGTTCTTCAGAAGACGATAGTCATAATGGCGTATACGATCCAATTGAAAACCAAGGATACGGAGATGCATTTGATGGTTCTCTTAGACAAATTGGTAGAGATGGTCCAAATGGGTTGAAAAATTTGGTTACTTATGAAGCTCGTCCTGATGAGAAAAGGAAGTTTTGGAGCACGGGTGTTACCAATCAAACTGATTTCTCTATTGCATCTGGCGATTTTTATATGAGCGTTCAAAATGTTGATATAAAAGGGATAATGCCTAGTGATGAGAATAAAAGAATTTCAGCGCATGTAAGTTCAAGCAAAGAAATAACAAGCAAACTAAAAGCATCTTTTAGCATACAATATACCAAAGGTAATTATGATGTTAATGCGGGAAGTTCTTTTGGAAACGGAAGAGATTATGCTCCTTATTGGAACTTAATCAATACACCAATGCAAATTCCCGTTACTAATTTCAAGAATTGGAAAACGGATTACTTCTCAACTCCTAATGGATTTTATAATGATTATTATCACAATCCTTATTGGGCTGTTGATAATTTTAGAGATAAAGGCAAATCTGATGACGTGATTGGTAATGTGGAGTTTAACTATAAGGTGAGCCCTGTGGTAAATCTAACATATCGTTTAGGAGCTACTTATAGCGGTTCTTCAGATAAAGCAACTCAAGGAGCATATAAGTATAGTGATTTCGTTGTTTCTAGCGGAAAATCTGTAGCTCAATCTAATGTCATTGCTTCTGTTTTTGATGGTTCAAATTACTCAGATAGAATCAATTCGGAGTTGTTTGCTACTTTCAGAAAGCAGGTTGGAAAAGTAAAATTAGACGGTTTGATTGGTCAGTCTTTTCGTGAAACAAATACAAAGTCAGTATCAACTGGTAGTTCTAATTTAGGACTTCCTGGTGTATTTAACATTAGTGTAAGAAAGGGTGAACCAAGTGCTTCAGAAGGAAACAGTAAAACAAGGTTAGAACGTTTCTTTGGAAAAGTTTCTGCTGGTTATGAAAATTGGTTATTTGGAGAAGTTACGGTGAGCAATGATATTGATAGTAGATTGGCTAATCCTTATACATACGATTTAAAGAAAATTAGTTTCTTTTATCCAGGTGTGAGTGTGTCTACTGTACTTAGTGAAGCTATTAGCTCAATTAAAAATAGTAAAACGATTTCTTATTTAAAATTAAGAGCAGCATTATCTAAAACAGGTAATGTTAACTTAGGAGCGTATAGTTTAGAAAACACCTATTCACAAACTAACGGATTCCCTTATGATAATCTTTTAGGTTTTACATCAAACAATACTTTAAGACAACCAACTTATGAGCCTGAGTTCGTAAAGAATCTTGAATTTGGAGCGGAGATCGGGTTGTTAAATAATAAAGTAAATTTCGAAGCAACTCTTTATAATCAAACAAATACCAATCAGATTATTACTGTTGCATATTCTTCTGCAACAGGATATCCAAATGCTTTGTTGAATGCAGCAGATTTTACCAATAAAGGACTTGAATTAGACTTAAAATTGACACCATTATTTAAAATGGGTAAGTTGAATATTGATTTTAAAATGAATTACTCTCATCAGCAAAATAAGGTAACGAAATTAGTAGATGGAGTTGATGAATTAGGTATAGGAAACGGAAACTACATCATTGTAGGAGAGTCTGCTTATACGTTTAAATTATCTGATTATTTACGTGATCCTCAAGGTCATGTAATCGTTGATGGAGTTACAGGATATCCAAGTTTAGATCCGGTTGCTAAGAAATTCGGACAGACTTTACCAAAAAACATTTATGGTGCAACGGTTACTGTATCGTATAAAAATTTATCATTGAGTGCAGTAGGAGACTACAGAACGGGTAATGAAATTTATAGTGATATTGGATCTGATATGGATTTCTCTGGAATATCATATAGATCAGGACAAAATGGTCGTAGACCATTTGTATTCCCTAACTCTGTGATTCAAGCTGTTCCTGGAGTATATTCTCCAAATACTAATGTGTATACTCAGAGTGGTGGGTACGGTTTCTGGTCTCAAGCTTCATACAATACAGAAGTGAATTCAAATTATTTATGTAGTGGAGCATTTGTTAAATTGAGAGAATTAGCGCTTACTTATACATTATCGCCTTCTTTATTTACTAATAAAGGTATTAAAGGTATGAGTGTAGCAATTACAGGTAGAAATCTAATGACATGGTTGCCTAAAACCAATCAATGGACTGATCCTGAATTCTCTAATACAACAGGAAACGCTCAAGGGGTAAATACACTAGATAATACACCTCCAACAAGAATTTTTGGTGCAAATGTTACATTACAATTTTAATAATAAATAAATAGTATTATGAAACTTAAAACAACATTACTTATTTTCATTTTCGCTGTCCTTTTTATAGGGTTATACAGCTGTAAGAAAGAAGCTTTTAATATCAATCAGAATCCTAATAATGCAACGGATAGTACAATCACTTATGAAGTGATACTTCCAAGCGCACAAAATGCAACTGCTAGATTAGTAAGTAGAAATTGGGGCTGGTTACAGAATTATTTAGGGTATTGGGCCCGTTCTGGTACATACGCGCCAAATACACAAGAAGAAACATATGATATTACTACTAATTTCCAGTCTCAAATTTGGTCTGGATTTTATGATAATTTGTATGATTATGAAGTAATGCAACTTGCTGCTGCCAAAGAAGGGGCAACCTTCTATGAAGGAATAGCAAAGATTATGAAGGCTCATGATTATGAAATATTGGTAAGTATTTATGACAATGTTCCCTATAAAGAAGCATTACAAATCGCTAATATTAAAACACCTAAATATGACAAGGGTGTAGATATTTATAAAGATTTATTATTTCAAATAGATAAAGGGATTGATTTAATTAAAAAGGCTGATACAGCTGAAGCAGGACCAAATGGAAATGTCATTTCAAACGACGTAATGTTTGGTGATTTAGTTGTTTCAGGAACAACCTATAAGCAAATGAAAACCAATTGGGCAAAATTTGCTAACACTATTAAATTAAGAATTCTTACCAAATTTATGAATGGTGGTGTTGAAGGAGGGTCTGCTCAGGTAGGTACAGCAGCACAATATGCTACTGGAGTAGATCTTGCAGTAGAATTCAATAAAATAAGAAACGAAGGGTCTGGCTTTTTAGATGAAGTCACTGGTGATGCTGTTGTAAACCCTGGTTACGCAACTGACAAAGGGAATCCGTTTTATAACTTATATATCAAGGATAACAATGGTTCAAAAACTAGTAGTAATGATTATTACAAAGGAAATTATTTTGCAGTTGGAGATGGAACAACGGATGGTTTTTATGTTCAACTTCTAGATGATAGAGCGTATGGATTTTATTCACAAGTAAGTGGAAAATTAAAAGGGGTAAAATACGGATTAGCTTCTTCAACAGATAACTCAGCTGATAAGCTTTCAGGTATTGGTTTTGGCCTTTCTTATGCAGCTGATGAATCACAAAGAATTATTACCGTAGCAGAATCTAAAATGTTGCAGGCAGAGTGTATACATAGAGGGTTTATTTCTGGCGATGCCAAAACGACTTTAAATGAAGGTATTGCAGCCTCTTTCAATACTTTATTTGAAAGATTCGGATTTGATGGTGTAACGATGGCAGATACTTATATCGCAGATAATTTCGATGTGCCTGCTGTAGATTATAGTGCTGTTCCTGTTGATGCAAGAAGTGCTGCTGGAGGAATTTATACAATTATTACTCAAAAATGGCTTGCACTTAATGGAATTGCACCTTATGAAGTATGGAGTGATTACAGAAGAATTGATTTCTCTAGTACAACGCATCATTTTGTATATGGAGGAAGAGCTACAGGATTAAGTCAAGCGTTTATTGCGCCACCTATTTCTGTAAGTACTTCAAAACCAGCTTCAATTAAAGAAATACCATTAAGATTATTATATCCTCAATCAGAGTATTTGTATAATGCGGCTAATGTTGGAGCTCAGCCTTCAACAGGGACTTATCCATTTACAAGAACTTTCTGGGATTTAAACTAAAATTAAAATCATAAATAACAAAGTCATGAAAAAAATAATAATAGTTGCATTAGGTGCTTTGGTTATTCTAAACTCAAGTTGTTTAAAAGACAAAGGGTTTGATAATCAAGAGTACGGAATTAAGGATCCAGGAGCTCAATACCCAGGTGTAGGATTTGATTTATTAAGTGGTACAGCAATCGTAAAGGATCTTTCTGTAAGTGGAGAAATTTCAAGTTCTCAAAAATTAGATTCTTCCTATTTAGCTATTAGCCTTTTAGCAGAAAATCTGGCTTCTTCTGATTTGACTGTTACTTTAGCGGTAGATTCAAAAATTGTAACTGATTACAATACAGCTAATCCGTCTCAGCCAAGAATGACCGCGATGACTTCTAGTCAATATACTCTTCAGAGTTTAAATGTAGTTATCCCTGCAGGATCGAATAAAGGCTTTGTGAAAATATCAATTCCTAATGCAACATTGCTAGATAAAAATAAAATATATGGCATCGGACTTAAAATAGTTTCAGCAGATAATGGAATAACTGTTGCTTCTAATATGTCTAAATGCATAGCAAAAGTAGTGGTTAAAAATATTTATGATGGAGTGTATTTTTTAGATTTTCAAAATTTTCATCCTTCTAGAAATACAGATAATTTAGGAGATACCACTACTGTCGAGTTAAGGACATCAAGTGCTAATTCTGTTAAAATATTTTGGCCTGATGTGGATGCATATGCAAATCCTTCTATTTTGGATGGTGGATTAAATACTTTTCCAAATCAAGAGCCCAATTATACAATTGATAATACAACATCTCCTAATTTAGTTGTTGTAGATAACGCTGCTGCTGCAGCAGCAATTGCATATGAAATGAATCCTGATTTTGTTTCATATTACGATCCTGCAACTAAAAAATTATATGTTAAATGGGGGTATTATTACAATGGCGGTATTTTTGATGCCACTCAAACAAGAGAGTGGACTCAAACTTTCACGTACTTACGTCCTACAAAATAATAAATTAAAAAACTTAAAAAGTGGTTGACCAAAAAGTCAGCCACTTTTTTAATGTTGACAATTGTTAATATTAAAATACCCTTTAAATGTTAAGATACTTTTTTATTTCATGCTGCTTAATAACTTCACTACAAGGGTTCACTCAGGCGCTTAGTTATACAGATCCAGCTCAGGGTTATCTAAAACTACTTTTAGATAAAAATAACGAAGGGTCCTATCAGCAGGTGGGAAATTTTAGGGTAATAGGCTCTGCTTATTTATATGGTGAAAGGATAATGGGCAGCGCATTTGCTACGAATGAAAAATCGGAAAATGTAAATCTTAGCTACAATTTGTATAAACAACAAATTGATGTATACCCCAATGCTTCTAATTATGCCATACTGAAATCGGCTTCAGAAATAGACTCCTTTATTTTATTCAAATCAGAATCTCAGTATCAAAAAGAAGACTTACGATTTTACAGTTCTAAATTATTCAAAACAGACAAGAAAAATATATTTTTGCTGTCAGTTTATAATGGCAATTTATATTCTTTGTATAAATCTTATACGGCTTCCCTGGATTTTGTTAGTACCAATTACATACAATCTGATTTGCGGCAATTTTCAATTGATTATAATTATTATTATTGTAACAATAAAAACAAACAACTGATAAAAATAAAACTAACTAAGAAAAAGATAGTAGAAGAATTTAAAGATATTATTGATGCAACTCCATTTTTATACGATCAGAATTTTAATAGCAATGCAGAGCAATCACTAAAATTCATGTTTAAAAAAATTAAATATAATTAAAAATAACAGTACAATGTCAGCGAATACTCAACTAGAGAATCAGATAAATATTGAAATTTCGGAAGAGGTTGCAGAAGGCACTTATGCCAATTTAGCAATCATCACCCATAGTCATGCGGAATTTGTAGTAGATTTTGTTAGCGTAATGCCAGGTACCCCTAAGAGTAAAGTGAAAAATAGAATAATCTTAACTCCTTTTCACGCAAAGCGTTTCATGAAAGCGATGATTGACAATGTGAAGAAATTCGAAGCTTCAAATGGTGTTATACAAGACATGGAATCAGTTGAAATCCCTTTTAACTTTACTGGTCCAGTTGGCCAAGCGTAATGCTTAAAAATAAGGTCTTGATAGATCAATATTCTGTTTTGCTAATACAGCATAAAGGAATATTTATTAATTACAATTTCCCCTCATCCATAAAGCTATAGTATCCCTCATTACTTACAATGAGGTGGTCAATGACTTTTATCTCCAGTAATGCAGCGGCATTTTTTATTTTAAAGGTAATATCTTCATCTGCTTTACTGGGCTGTAAATTTCCTGATGGATGGTTGTGACACAATACGATATTGGTGGCACTGTGTTCTAATGCAATTTTTAAGATGATTCTTGGATCTGCCACAGTGCTTGTTATTCCTCCTTTACTAATAATTTCTACATGAATGATTTTATTTGCGTTGTTTAATAGCAATACGGCAAAAACCTCGTAATTCAAATCCTGGAACGTAGCTTTAAAGTATTCAGCAACATCAACACTGCTTTTAATGACAGGTTTTGTCAAATGAATTTCATGTTGCTTTCTTCTGCTTAATTCTAATGCGGCGGCAATTACCACTGCTTTCATCTCCCCAATTCCATTTATTTTTTGTAAATCTTTTAAGCCTATTCTGGCTAATTCATGTAAATTATTCTTCCCCAATCGCAATAGTTCCTTACTAAGATCAACTGCTGACGAGTTTCTGGTGCCGGTACGAATTAAAATAGCGAATAATTCTGCATTGCTCAAATAGGCAGGCCCTAATGTGGTCATTTTTATTAGTGGCTGGTCATCTAGTGCCCAATTTTTTATAGATGTGGAGGGCTTGTTAATATTTTTCATATAATATAGATTTAAGTAAGCTAAACTAAATGTAATTTTGCTTAATTAATTTTACTGATTAAAATCATATCATATGGGACCTAGTGCAAAAATATTTTCTGGTAGAGGTTCTAAATATTTGGCCGAAAAAATCGCAAAGAAATTCGGTGAGCCCTTAGGTATTGTTAAAATACAAACATTTAGTGATGGTGAAATTGGGGTAGAATATGAAGACAGTATAAGAGGTAAAATTGTTTTTCTTATTCAAAGCACTTTTGCACCTTCCGATAATTTAATGGAATTACTATTGATGATTGACGCCGCCAAAAGAGCATCAGCTTATAAAGTAATTGCTGTTATGCCTTATTATGGTTATGCAAGGCAAGACAGGAAAGATAAACCAAGGGTAGCCATTGGGTCAAAACTTGTAGCCAACACGCTTGTGGCAGCTGGGGCAGACAGAGTAGTAACGATGGATTTACATGCACCACAAATTCAAGGATACTTTGATATTCCCGTTGATCACCTTGACTCTTCAGCGATTTTTATTCCTTATATTGAAAGTTTGAATTTAGAAAATTTAACTTTCGCTGCCCCTGATGTTGGATCCGCAAATAGAATTCGTGAAATCGCATCTTACTTTGAATCGGATATGGTAATATGTGACAAACATAGAAAAAGAGCCAATGAAATTGCGAGCATGGTTGTAATTGGAGAGGTAAAAGATAGAGATATTGTGTTGATTGATGACATTTGTGATACAGGAGGTACTTTAGCAAAAAGTGCCGCATTAATGTTAGAAAAAGGAGCCAGAAGCGTAAGGGCATTTTGCACACATCCTGTATTAAGTGGCAACGCTTATGAAAATATTGAAAACAGCGTTTTAGATGAATTAGTTGTTTGTGATACTATTCCATTAAAAAAAGACAGTAAAAAAATAAAAGTGCTTTCCACCGATGAATTATTTGCTGTTGCCCTCAGGAATGCCTATGAAAATAAGAGCATTAACAGTTTGTTCATTCGTTCTAGAACGAGACCAACCAAATAAGCGTATTTATCTACGACTTATAAATAAATATAATATTTGCTAGGGTATTCCCAAGTATTCACGTTAATTTTAGGAATAACTGATAATAATAGTGAGCTATTAGCCATTTTCTTTTAATTTTTGGCAATAGAATCGTACCTTTGCGCCTCACAAAAAAATAATTTATAATGAAATCAATTACAATCGAAGGTCAACTGAGGACCGAAAGCGGAAAAAAAGCCACCCGCCTCCTTCGCTCTCAGAAGCTCGTGCCAGGTGTAATTTATGGCGGCAAAACTGAAATCAACTTTTCTGCTCCTGCTACTGCACTAAAGTCAATTGTCTACACGTCTGAATTTATGTTAGCTAAAGTTATTATTGAAGGAAATACATACAACTGTATTTTAAAGGATTTGCAATTTGATAAAGTATCAGATTTGCTTATTCATGTTGATTTCCTTGAATTAGTAGAAGATAAAAAAGTGATAGCTACATTGCCATTAAAGTATGTTGGTACACCAGAAGGAGTAAAGGCAGGGGGAAAATTAGTAACGAAAATGAAATCTATTAAGATTAAAACTTACCCAAAATACTTGAAAGAGTTTATTGAAGTAGATATTTCAAATTTACCATTGAATGAAAATATTAGGGTTGAAAATATTCCTGCAGCAAATATGGAAGTATTGAATTCGCCAAGAATTCCTATCGCTTCTGTAACAATGACTCGTCAATTGAAGCAAGAAGAGGCTGCTGCGCCTAAGGCTGGTGCCGCCGCTCCAGCTGCAAAAGCCGCCGCTCCAGCCGCTGCTGCAAAAAAGTAACTCTTACAAATAATATTACACCAAAGTCCTTTATTTAAAGGACTTTTTTTATATCACAATATCAAGAACTCTGAAAGGGTTTGTTTAACTTCGCAATCATAAATTTAGAAAAATGGGAATGGATAGAAATACACTGATTGGTTTTATTTTAATAGGCGGTCTGCTAATCGCCATGTTTGCTATTAATAGTAAAAACAGGTTGGCTTACGAAGGACAGCAAAAAAGAATCGCTGATTCGATGTTAGCTGCAAAACCTCCTGTTGATAGTAATCTAATAAAAATAGACCAAACAAAAGTAGACTCAATAGAACTTTCCAGTAAAGCAGCTTCGTTTCAAGCACCCGGATTAAATGAACAAATCTCTGTTTTGGAAAATGAGGTTATGAAAATTACCTTTTCTAATAAAGGAGCTCAACCTATTTCAGTTGAATTAAAAAAGTTCAAGAAAATTGATGGCTCTCTTGTAGTAGTTCAAAAAGGGTCATTTAATAAAATAAATTATAGGTTTAATGCAAATCAAAATAAAACCGAAGATATTACAGAAGTATTATTTCAATCATCAACTCCAGTAATGAATGCTGATAATAGTTCTACTTTAAGTTTTATAGCGGCCGATTCAACGGGCAAAAAAATTACACATACCTATACGATTAAGCCAGGTGAATATCTGGTGGATATGGATATTGAAATTAATGGAGCGGACCAATTGTTTTCTCAGAATTATATGAATGTACAATGGCAGTCACAAGCCGAACAAATAGAAAAAGACCATGCTTATGAGCTTACTCAATCTCATATTTGTTTTTTAGAAAATAATAAATTTGATTTTGAATACATAGCAAAAGGAGATAGTAAGTCGTTTAAAAATGATGTTAATTGGATAGCATTAAAACAACAGTTTTTCATTACTGCGTTGATTGCAAAAAATAAATTTACCAATGTAAATGTTAATTGGTCTATTCCATCAGATACATTAACTCAATACTTAGCAAAAGCTACCACTACTGGTCAATTGCAGTTTTCAGGAATCTCGAAAAGTCAACATATCCCTTTGCAATTATACTATGGGCCTAGTGATTATAATATTTTAACAAAGTATAATAATCAAATGGAAAATATAGTCCCTTATGGTTCTGGTATTTTTTCTTTTGTAAAATATATAAATAGGTATTTTTTGCTGCCTGTATTTAATTTCTTGCAATCCAATATGGCAAGTATGGGGATAGTTATTTTATTATTGACTTTACTTATTAGGTTAATCACATCACCTATTTTATATAAAAGTTATTTAAGTGGTGCGAAGATGAAAGTATTAAAGCCTGAAGTAGATGCATTAAGAGAAAAGTATAAAGATGATCAACAGACATTTGGAATGGAGCAAATGAAATTATGGAAAAGTGCGGGAGTTAGCCCTTTAGGGGGATGCTTGCCAGCGTTACTGCAAATACCCATATTCATGTCGCTCTATTATTTTTTCCAATCTAATATAGATTTACGAGGGAAAGAATTTTTATGGGCTAAAGATTTAGCTGCGTATGATTCTATTGCAACCATTCCATTTTCAATACCTTTTTATGGAGATCACGTGAGTTTGTTTACATTGTTAGCTGTTATTACAAGTCTATTAATTTCGCTATACAGCATGAATAGTATGCAGGATAACAGTAATCCAATGATGAAGTATATGCCGTATATATTCCCGGTTTTGTTGTTAGGGGTATTTAATAAGTTGCCCTCTGCCTTAACCTGGTACTATACCATTTCTAATACTATTACATTGGTTCTTCAATTTGTTATTCAGAAATACATTATAGATCATCAAAAAATAATGGTACAAATAGCGGAGAATAGAAAAAAGCCAGTGAAGAAATCAAAAATG
The DNA here is from genome assembly GCA_947466405.1 of Chitinophagaceae bacterium. Taxonomy (GTDB): domain Bacteria; phylum Bacteroidota; class Bacteroidia; order Chitinophagales; family Chitinophagaceae; genus Ferruginibacter. The sequence continues at coordinate 10,955 of CANICR010000018.1, forward strand.
CAAGAACGCATTGATGCCATGCAAGAAAGTCAAAAAAAGCTGAAGGAAATGAATAAAAAAAATTAAGCTTTATTTTACAAAAAGTTAATAAAACGCAAAACCTGTATTAATTAAATACAGGTTTTTTATTTAATTGGATGTAATTTCAATAACTTCAATTAATAATAATTAAGCGTATGAAAAAGTATTATTTGCTTTTCGTTTTATGTACATTATTTTTTACTTCAAAATCAAAAGCACAAAAAGTATTAAATGAAGTTTATCTAAAATATACAGTAGCATTAGTGGCAGATAAAAATCCCTCTTATGCAAAAGCATTTGAAGGCGCTTCTTTAAGTATTTATATTAAGGGGGGCGCTAGCAGAACTGAAATGTATAATAATCTTGGAAATGAAATTTCTCTATTTGATAATAATACGGGCAAGGGAGCTATTTTAAAAGAATATAGTGGGCAAAAATTAATGATTTATTTATCGAGAGTTAATTGGGCAGAAAAAAATAAACACTTTCAGCAATTAAAGCTATCAGCTACGAAAGATCAGCAATTAATTAATGGATATAATTGCAAAAAATCAATAGCTACGCTTGATGACGGAGATAGGCTTGTTGTTTATTTTTCGCCAGATTATACGTTGAATAATAAGCAATACAATTATGCATTTCCCGATATTAATGGACTGCCGATAAGGTTTGAATTAGAATCTTCAGGTATGAAATTTGTGTATACCCTAAAAGATATAAGTTATGATATTATACCTGTCTCGAAATTCAATATCCCAACGTCTGGTAATTACAGAATATTAAATTATGACGAGGCTAAAAAAATTAAAAGCATTGAATAAAATACTGGGATTATAAAGTGTAAAAAAAAACCGCAATTTGCGGTTTTTTTTATTAAGGCTTTAGTATTAGTTTCATTCCTGTGTAACCTTGTTTAACTTCAGGAACAATTATTTTTCTTTGATTAGGGATAATATAAGTAGTATTCCCTTTTTCATAAGTCATAATGGTTAACCCATGAATAAAATTATTAGAATTGGTAGTTTCTGCAAATTCTAGGCCTTTAAATTTCAAACCGGATTTTAGATTTAAATAAAGAGAATTTTTGAAGCTGTTACTAGTATTAATATTTAGGGCATTCGTTTTTTTAGTTCTGTTTCTAACACCCCTATCTGCAAAAGAGTAGGGCATATTACCAATGAATATGCTTATTATTAATAATGTTTTTAATGTCTTTTTCATCTTAGTTACTTTTCAGTCTACCAAATATAGTTATATTATTTTGTGATTCAAAATATTTTGATAGCATTTTTAATGCAAATGTGGAAAAATTATTATTGTTTTGACCCTGCTTTTGAATTATATTACATCAACTGTATGAATAATGAAGCATAATCCATTCAGGCACGGTAGAGAAGAACTCAAAGAACTCCTTCAGAATTTCGATAATTTGAAGGCAGGAAGGTCTAGTGCCTATATTGAGGAAGAAGGATTTGATATGATTATTGAATATTTTAATAATAGGGATAAATTTCAAGATGCCTTTGATGCCGCAGTTATTGCAAATACTCAATTCCCTTATTCAGCTTCTTTGCTATTTAAAAAAGCCGACGCTTTGATTTCTTTAAAACAATTTACGGAGTCACTTAATATTTTAGAACAGGCAGCCTTGTTAGATAGTAGAGATTTGATGTTGTATGTAATAAAAACGGATGCGTTGCTTGCACTAGATAGGTCCGTTGAGGCCTCAGCAGTTTTGGAGGAAGCCTTAGATATTTTTCAAGGGGAAGAGAGGGTTGAATTGTTGTTCGAATTGACTGAGGTGTATGATGACTATGAATATTTTGACGGTGTTTTCGATTGTTTGAAATTGATTTTAAAAGAAGATTCAGCTAATGAAGAAGCATTATACAAAATTTGTTTTTGGACAGATTTTACAGGAAGGAATGAAGAAGGTATTAAGTTGCATCAGGAAATAATTGAAGAAAATCCATTTTCCGAATTAGCTTGGTTTAACCTGGGCGCTGGCTATCAAGGAATCAAGCTGTATGAAAAAGCAATTGACGCATATCAGTATGCAGTGGCCATTGATGAAGGATTCGACTACGCTTATCGGAATATGGGAGATGCATTCATTAAGCTTAGAAAGTTTAATGATGCAATAGAAGTGTTAGAAAAATCAGTAACGCTGTCAAGACCTGAGTCTGTTATTTATGAGGCTATTGGACATTGTCATGATAAATTAGATAATTTCAATCAAGCTAGAATTAATTATAAAAAAGCATACCATTTAAATCCGGATGATTTACAGTTGCAATATAAAATTGCCTGTACCTACATGAGTGAACATAATTGGAATAACGCCATCAAATCATTGCAAAATGCTATGAAAGCAAATTCAATGCAACCTGATTACAATTTGGCATTAGGGCGTTGTTATTTTCAACAAGATAATTACGAACAGGCGATTACCTGTTTCGCTAATGTGGTAAGGGTAAGGCCTAAAAATAGCAGTGGCTGGATAGAGTTATTGGATTGCCTCTATGAAGCAGGTCTGTATGATGAGGGATTTGAATATGCTGCATTAGCGTTTGAACAAACTACCTCCAAGCCAATTTTTGTTTACTACAAAAGTGCTTTCCTATTCGCATCTGGTCATTCAAAACAAGCGCTTATTTATTTAGAGCATGCCCTTTTTGTAAATCCAAAATTCGTTAAGCAATTTATTGAAATTAATCCCTCCTTATTGCAAAATCAGCAAGTGGCTGATTTAATAGCGAAGCATAAAAAATCTAGGAAGAAAAAGAATAGCTAAGTTTCCATTAAAGCCCTTGTAAATCAAGTGTTTTTGGGTATATTTGCCAAAATATTTACCAATGAATTTCAATCTTACACAAATACCTGAAAGAACGGTCAAGCCAAGGCAATCTGGCATTACAATGGTCATGGATAAAGGGTTGAGTATTGAGGAAGCCAAAAATTTGATGAGTGTTGGTCATCCTCATATTGATGTGGTAAAATTAGGTTTTGGAACAGCATTCGTTACGCCTAACTTAAAAGAAAAATTAGCGGTGTATAGATCTTTCGATATGCCTGTCTATTTTGGAGGCACCTTATTTGAAGCATTTTTAATTAGAAATCAATTTGATGATTATATAGAGGTATGTAAAGAATTTGGAGTGAGCTATATGGAAGTAAGTGATGGCTCTATAACAATTCCTCATTCAGAAAAATGTGGCTATATCGAAAAATTATCAAAGCATGGAGTAGTGTTGAGTGAAGTAGGAAGTAAAGATGCCGCACATATTATACCTCCTTACAAGTGGATAGAACTTATGACCGCTGAGTTAAGCGCTGGAGCAGCCTATGTAATTGCAGAGGCAAGGGAAGCTGGCAATGTGGGCATTTACAGAGGATCTGGAGAAGTGAGAGAAGGATTGGTGCAGGAAATACTTACAAAAGTTCCAGCAGAAAAAATATTATGGGAGGCCCCTCAAAAAGCCCAACAGTTATATTTCCTCGAATTAATCGGCTGTAATGTTAATTTAGGAAACATTGCTCCTTCAGAAATAATAGCGCTGGAAGCCATGCGTATTGGATTAAGAGGTGATACTTTTGAATTATATCTTGATAAATAATCTACGAATGAAATCGTTTGGCTTGATTGGATTCCCGCTTGGTCATTCTTTCTCCAAAAAGTATTTTGACAATAAATTTCTAAAAGAATCAATCCCAGGTTGCACTTTTGAATTATTCTCCATGGAAAATCTTTCTGGGTTTATTAATTTGAAAGAATCGAATTCAATGTTGTCAGGACTCGCCGTAACGATCCCCTTTAAAGAACAAATAATCCCTTATTTAGATTCACTACATGATGTTGCCAGTACTGTTGGGGCTGTCAATTGCATTAAAATAAATCAAGGGAAATGTATTGGCTATAATACAGATGTCATTGGATTTGAGCTTTCGTTTGTTCCTTTACGTAAGACGCACCATAATAAAGCACTTATTTTAGGGTCAGGAGGCGTATCGAAGGCTGTACAATACGTCTTTAAAAAAATAGGGGTTGAGTATACTATAGTTGGCAGAAAGGAGTCGCCGCAGGAAAATATAACTTCTTATTCATTCATAGATGCATCAATGATACAATCGCATCAGGTAATCATTAATTGCACACCAATTGGCTCATATCCTTTACAGGAAGAAAAACCTTTATTGCCTTATGAACATATCGGCAAGCAACATTTGTTGTTTGATATGGGGTATAATCCGGATAATTCATTGTTTTTACAAGAGGGAGAAAAAGCGGGAGCTGTTACTAAGAATGGGCTAGATATGCTGATGATACAAGCCGAAGAAAATTGGAAAATCTGGAACAGTTAATAATTATCCGAGTAAGATGCTTTTAAATACAGCTGGAATTGGCGATATTTTTTTTATATTATAATCATAAAATACAATTCCTGTTTTGGCTTTTGCAATTGTAAGTGTTGTATTGTTTCTATTTGTTGTAACTAAATAAAATAATTCAAAGCCTGCAGTTGAAATTTCACCAACAGAAAGTTGTATGTTTAATACATCACCATAAAACGATTCGTTAAGGTAGTTGACACCAAGCTCATTCATGATAATGGAAGATCCTTCAATATCTAATTCAGAATAACCTAATTGATTCAGCCATTTAACCCTGGCTTCATGCAGTATGCTAATAAGAGAATCATTTCCTACATGATTTCCGTAATTGATATCAGTAATGCGCACAGGTATTTCAATGGAAGCAATTGTTTTGTCTGGTATTATTATTTTAATTCGTGCCATGATGGGTAGTTAAAAAATCGATGAATTGGATGGTTGCTTTTTTTCGATGACTGAAAATATTTTTTTCTTCCATAGTCATTTCTGCAAAACTTCGAGTGCTTCCATCAGGAATAAAAACGGAATCATAGCCAAAGCCATTCAAGCCTTTTTCTGCTTTTGTAATTACGCCTTTGCAAATTCCAGTAAACTGATATTCTTGGCCATTTAAAATTAATGAAATCACTGTTTTAAATTGAGCTTCCCGCGATTCTGTATGACTCAATTGTTGTAATAGCTTGGCAATATTTTTTTTATTATCGCATTCTTCCCCCGCATATCTCGCACTTTTTACACCAGGTTCTCCATTTAATGAAAACACCTCAAGCCCAGTATCTTCGCTGAAACAAGATTCCTTTGTTAATGAGTAAATGAAAGTAGATTTTGCGCGGGCATTTTCTTCTAATGTATCGTATGGCTCTTCCATATCAACAAGGATGCCAGCTTCTTGCAAACCGCAAACAATAAATCGGTTGTTTAATATTGATTTTACTTCTTCAACTTTATTTTTATTATTTGTAGCAAAAATTATTTTGTTCATGAATACTTGTGTTAAATCGAAAATATTTTTTTCAAACATATCCAAAGTGCTTTCTTTTTGTCTACGTCATTGGATAATGTTTCTAAACTTGGGGCATTAATGCAAAAAATATGTTGATGTTGTTCAATGGTTAATGACGTATTTAAAAAAGGCAATTGAATATTATTTTCAGTTACGCCAAAGGAAAAGATATTGTTGGGCGCCATTTGATCTATAATGTCTTGAAAGGTGATACGCTGTTGGTGATGCATATTAAGGATGCCTACATCAGCGATAGTGAGTTTGCAAGCGGATAGGATACCTGTTAAAAACTGCAAATCCTTTTCATTTAAGTAGACTGCATCCCCGTCGTTAACTAATATTAAGATGTTTTTTGTGTAACTGCCTAAAAAACGAATACTTTCCGATTGCAAAGAAATTGGTTTTATTTGCTCTTCATCTAATACTACCAATGAATCTTTGTATAATTCAGGTATTATTTTAAGCGGTATTTGAAATTTGTCTAAACTCATAAATAGGGGTATAATAGGCAGTAATTTTTTGTTTCTTTGCAGTAAAATTAATGAATATGATTGCAGCTGACGATATAAATATTTCCAGGGTTAAAAACAGTAAATTAAAAGAGGTCAATTTGGAGAATATTCCTTTTGGTAAGTATTTTACTGATCACATGCTGGAAGTGGATTACGAAAATGGCGAATGGAAAACCCCTGAAATAAAACCCTATCAACCATTGATGATAGACCCTTCTTTAGCTGCTTTGCATTATGGGCAAGCGATTTTTGAAGGGATCAAAGCTTATAAAAGTCCCTCAGGAGAGGCTTTTGTTTTCAGGCCGCTGGATAATTTTAAGCGATTTAATATTTCGGCAGAAAGAATGCAGATGCCTACGATTCCGGAGCATATTTTTATAGATGGGCTTCGTGCATTAATTAACTTAGACAGAGATTGGATTCCAAGTCAGGAAGATCATTCTTTATATATCCGTCCTTTCATGTTCAGTACTGATGAGCTAATTGGGGTAAAGCCTAGTGAAAAGTACAAGTTCATGATAATATTAAGTCCAACGGGGCCTTACTATAATACTCCAATGCGTATTTATGTTGAAGAGCAATATGTGAGAGCTGTTCCAGGGGGTGTGGGATATGCCAAAGCAGCAGGTAATTATGGAGCGGCTATGTATGCAACAGCTCAAGCAAAATTGAAAGGATACGATCAGGTTTTATGGACAGATGCATACGAACATAAGTATGTACAAGAGTGTGGTACAATGAATGTATTTTTTATAATAGGAGACAAAGCAATTACGCCTGACTTAGGTGCAGGAACAATATTGGCGGGAGTTACAAGGGATAGTGTAATGACGATGCTTAAAGAATTAGGTTTAACAATTGAGGAAAGAAGTTTGAGTGTTGATGAAATTATTGATGCACATAAAGCAGGCTTATTACACGAAGTGTTTGGAACAGGAACCGCAGCTACCATTTCAATGATAAAAGAGTTAAGATATAAGGATTATGTAATGGAGTTTGATGTGGACAATTTAAAAATCGCACCAGCGGTAAAAAGTCGATTAAATCACATTCGGTACGGTACTGCCCCAGATAATTATGGTTGGATGGTAAAAATTTAAGGAATAAAGCCATAAAAATCCTTTCGAAAGCGCCTGAAATAGCCATTTTTCAAGAAATGTTGATAAAAAATACATTTTATCGCATATTTTTTTTCATTTTTAAATGTATTTGGTTACCTTTGCCGTCCAAAAAATAAAGGTCTATAAATGCCTACAATACAACAATTAGTAAGAAAAGGAAGAGAAATTATCAAGTCTAAGAGTAAATCTAGAGCTTTAGATAGTTGTCCTCAACGTCGTGGTGTATGTACGAGAGTATATACTACAACCCCAAAGAAACCGAATTCAGCGTTACGTAAAGTAGCCAAAGTTCGTTTGACTAACAAGATAGAGGTAATTGCCTATATCCCAGGTGAAGGTCATAACTTACAAGAGCACTCTATTGTGTTGATACGTGGTGGAAGGGTAAAAGACTTGCCAGGTGTTCGTTATCATATCGTTCGCGGTAGTTTAGATACTGCCGGTGTAAAGGATCGTAAGCAAAGCCGTAGCAAGTATGGTACTAAGAAAGAAAAAGCTAAAAAATAATTTTTATAAAGAACGAAGTCATTTGTTTGACGAAAAATAACAACAATGCGTAAAACACAACCGAAGAAAATTCCGCTGGCACCAGATCCAAAGTTTAACGACAAATTGGTAACAAGATTTGTAAATAACCTTATGTGGGAAGGTAAAAAAAGTGGAGCATACAATATTTTTTATGAGTCATTAGAGAAGGTAGCTAAAATAACTGGGGAAGATGGTTATGAAATTTGGAAAAAAGCATTAACTAATATCACTCCAGGCGTTGAAGTTCGTAGCCGCAGAATAGGAGGAGCTACTTTCCAAATTCCGGCGGAAGTTCGTCCAGATAGAAAAATATCCTTGAGTATTAAATGGATGGTTAGATATAGTCGCGAAAGAAACGGTCGTAGTATGGCGGATAAATTAGCCAATGAAATCGTAGCAGCAAGTAAAGGGGAAGGTGCCGCTTTCAAAAAGAAAGAAGATACGCATAGAATGGCAGAAGCCAATAAAGCATTCGCTCACTTCAGAATATAATAGGAAGTAAATATTTTTTCAAAAGCCGTTCAACACATTGAGCGGCTTTTTTAATTCCCTGATTTTTCTAGCGGATCACTTGGCTTAGTATTCGTTGAAGAGTCATCTTTTTTTGGAACGGATTTGTTTTTCTCTTCTGTTGTTGATTGAGTTGTATTTTCAGGGCTAATAATTGTAGAAGTATTGTTACTATTTGTTGTAGCAGATTCATTATTATTTACTGTATTTGATTGTATTCTATCTGCATCTTCATCTGTTATTTCTATTTGCTTTTGTTTTTTTCTTTGTTCAATTTTTAGGGTATTGATAGAATCTTTTAGTTTTTTATTGTAAGCGTCTGAGTTGGCTTTGTCATTATCTACTTTTGCTTTGGCATGTTGAATAACAAAATACAATACTTTATTTGTCAGTTTTTGATTGGTGGCTTGTATTATTTCTATAAAATCTCCTTTCTTATTCCAGTTTGTTTCTTTTTTAGTGATGTCGTAACCTATGTTATTTGTAAAATATTCACCATCGGCTAAATTCAACGCATAGATAGGGGTTTCTGGTGTTTTGCCGCTTCCACTATAGATCATAGCATCCATGATTTTTATGTGTTGTTTCATGTAATGATTTGCCGAGTCTTTCATATTCAGGCTATTGTAAGCAATAGTGATTTGCTGTAAGGCCATCAAGTTTAAGGGATGTTTTGCAAGGAATTTTTTTGCTAATTGAATAGCGATGGCATAATTAGAATTGGTCACTAAATTACAAATCTCTTTTTCTTTCAATAAATCATCTAATGGTTTAAAATCTGGCTTATCTGTGTATCCAATCATTAAGACTAAGGCGTCTTCGCTAGAAAGGGTGGAGTCGTTTGTTAAAAATTTATAAAGCAACTTATTGTAATACAAATCGCTTTCGTTGTCTTTAGTGTAGTCTAAAAACCTTTTAAAATCACGTTGATAGTTAAAGTCCAAATGAGGGGTAGATTGAGAAAATGTCAGCGTTGCAATAGATAAACTAATTAGCAGGCATAATATTTTTTTGTTCATTGGTCTATTGGGTTAATGTAGAAAATTGCATTTAAGGGAAACTTTTTACAAAATTAAAGTTTTATCGGTGTAAAAAAAGCACCGTTTCCTTTGAAATAAAGCTAATTTTCGTTATTTTTGCGCCGCTATAAGATTCTGCATATTTATGAGCATGAACTATTTAGCATACAATGAGAGCATAAACTACCATATAAAAAACGAATTGAATAATCTTTCAATTCTTCTTCAGCATTTCTTTACGCTGCAAAGAAAAAAAATCAACAAATTATTACAATAAATTAAAAAACAAAAACCAACAAGATGTCAGATTTACGTTATCAACGAAACTTTGGTATTGCAGCACATATTGATGCTGGAAAGACCACTACAACCGAACGTATTTTATACTATACTGGTGTAAATCACAAAATCGGAGAGGTACATGAAGGTGCCGCAACAATGGATTGGATGGCTCAAGAACAAGAAAGAGGTATTACCATTACTTCAGCAGCTACCACTTGTTTTTGGAATTTTCCAACAGTACAAGGAGTTAAAAATGCTGATACCAAGCAATTCAAATTTAATATCATTGATACCCCAGGTCACGTGGATTTTACTGTAGAAGTAGAACGTTCTCTTCGTGTATTAGATGGGTTGTTAGCTTTATTCTGTGCTGTATCTGGTGTAGAGCCTCAGTCAGAAACAGTTTGGCGTCAAGCTAATCGCTATAAAGTTCCACGTATCGGATTCGTAAATAAAATGGATCGTAGTGGTGCCGATTTCTTGAATGTTGTAAAACAAGTAAGAGAGATGTTAGGTGCTAAAGCTGTTCCTTTACAACTACCCATAGGTGCAGAAGATGATTTCAAAGGAGTGGTTGATTTAATCACCATGAAAGGAATGGTTTGGGATGATTCAACTCAAGGTATGACTTATCAAGAAGTGCCTATCCCGGCTGATATGGTTGATGAAGTAAACGAATGGAGGCAACATCTCGTAGAAGCAGTTGCTGAATACGATGATAAGCTTCTAGAAAAATTCTTCGATGATCCAAATAGTATTACCGAAAATGAAATGCATGAAGCTATTCGTAAAGCGGTTATTGATATTTCTATTATTCCAATGATGTGCGGGTCTTCTTTCAAAAATAAAGGAGTTCAAACTGCACTTGATGCTATTTGCCGTTACTTGCCAGGTCCACTAGATATCGAAGCTGTTTCTGGTGTTAATCCAGATAATGGAGAAGAAATAAAACGTAAGGCTGATGCAAAAGAACCATTTGCGGCATTGGCTTTCAAAATTATGACAGATCCATTTGTTGGTCGTTTGGCATTTTTCAGAGCCTATAGCGGTCATTTAGATGCAGGGTCATATGTATTAAATACAAGAACAGGGAAGAAAGAGCGTATTAGTCGTATTATGCAAATGCATGCAAACAAACAAAATCCAATAGATTTTATCGAAGCTGGTGATATTGGCGCTGGGGTTGGATTTAAAGATATTAAAACAGGAGATACTTTGTGCGATGAGAATCATCCAATTGTATTAGAAGCGATGACTTTCCCTGAGCCAGTAATATCAATTGCTGTTGAGCCAAAAACACAGGCCGACGTTGATAAAATGGGAATGGCGATTGCAAAGCTAGTAGAAGAAGATCCTACATTACGGGTACGTACAGACGAAGAAACAGGTCAAACAATATTGAGTGGAATGGGAGAGTTGCATTTGGAAATTATTGTAGATAGGATGAAGCGTGAATTTAAGGTAGAAATAAATCAAGGTGCTCCTATGGTGGCGTATAAAGAGGCCTTTAAAACTACCGTTCAACACAGAGAAACGTACAAAAAACAAACGGGTGGTAGAGGTAAGTTTGGTGATATCGCCTTCGAAATTGGACCAGCTGATGAGGATTGGTTAAAAGAAAATCCATTAGGCGGATTACAGTTCGTAAATGAGATTTTTGGAGGAAGTATTCCGAAAGAATTTATTGCGCCAATCATCAAAGGATTCTCTTCAAGTATGTCTACAGGAGTACTTGCCGGTTATCCAATAGTTGATATGAAAGTAAGGGTGTTTGATGGTAGTTACCATGATGTGGATTCTGACGCAATTTCTTTTGAATTGTGTGCTAAGCAAGGATATCGTGAAGCAGGACGTAAAGCAAAGCCAGTATTACTAGAGCCAATAATGAAAGTAGAAGTGTTAACTCCAGACCAATACATGGGGGATGTTACAGGTGATTTAAATAGACGTCGCGGTATGTTGGAAGGTATGGATAGCAAACATGGTGTACAAGTAATTAAAGCGAAAGTTCCATTGAGCGAAATGTTTGGTTATGTAACACAATTGCGTTCACTTTCAAGTGGCCGTGCTACTTCAACGATGGAATTTAGTCATTATGCACCTGCTCCAAATAACGTTGCAGAAGAAGTAATAGCTAAATCTAAAGGCAAAATGAAATCAGAAGAGTAATGCTCCTGCTGATTATTTAGATAATAAAAAAGCTCCGTTCAAAAGAATGGAGCTTTTTTTATAAGAATTATTTTATTGGTGAGAAATTGGGCAATTTACTTCTTGATAAAAGAAATGATGGTGTTTAGTAATTCTTCAGCAAGAGGCAATTTCGGATTACTGTAGCTTTTTATATTCGCCTCCTTATCATCATACGGCACCATTTTTAATATATGGTTCATTCCTTTAATGATGTTAATTTGAGCATCCTTTTTGCTGAGGATAGTAATTCAGCATCTTTTACTGAAACCTGAATGTCATTGTCTCCTTGAATAATTAATATAGGTATTGATAATTTAGTAATTTCTATCTGTGGATTATATTTAAACCAGCTTATCAAATAAGGCTGCACGCTTGGTCTGAATAACGCCGCTAACATGGGGTCTGGGTCGCTAACGGTAATGCCTGCACTTAGACTATCTAAAATTGGGAAAGCTAACTCCTTAATGGCATCAGGTTGATTCTCGAGTTGTTCTCTAATGGTTTCATCGGCTTTGTTTCCTGGTCCAGCAATGGAAATATATTTCGACACGTTTTTTGTAGCAGCTATCATTCCTAGTAAAGAGCCTTCGCTATGTCCGGCAATAATAATTTGATTGAATCGGCTATCTTTTTTTAATAAAGACACCCAATCTTTTGCATCATTAAAATAATTGTCAAATCTCAACTCGGCTTCCTCATGCATGGCTTTTGCACTTGCTGCAATACCCCGTTTGTCATATCGCAAAGATGCAATACCTGCGTCCGCTAATCCAAAAGCTAATTGCTGTAAACTGTTGTTTTTCATCATTGGGTTATTTCCATTTCTGTCTGTTGGTCCCGAACCTGCAATGATTAATACGACTGGGCCTTTTGAGAAATTTAAAGGTGTGGTGAGCGTGCCAAAGATATTCCCTGTAGGGGTTTCAAGGACGATTGGTGACTGAATGAAATTTGTATCAATATTTTTTTCTGCAAAAACCTGAATGGTAAGAAGAAAAAGAGGGAGCATTAACAGTTTACGCATAAGTTATTTTGAAATAAAGTTAATGAATAAGGAAGTAAGTTTTATTACAATAAACAGTGTTGTAATAAACAAGGCTTTTTCACAGAGTTGATAACAGTATTTTCTGTTTGATTTTTAGTCGAATTAACTTCTTCCTCTTAATTGATTATGTCAACTTTGTAAAGTATATGAATGATATCAATATTGAAAATATCGTGGTTATTGAAATTAAAACAGCTTCCGCAATGGCTTCATTTGATCATTTAAATGAACAATGGAAAGTTTTATGGAGAGAAAAAACTAAAAACAGGCATCCAGAAATAGATTCGGCAGCGCTTTATCAATCAAAGTCGGGTACTATGGCAGAGTTTTCTAAAATCGTTTGTGTCTGTGTAGGATATTTTGATAATAAGCCCACTCGTTTATTTAAAATAAAATCTTTCTATGGCTACGAAGAAAAATTCATTTTAAACGATATTGTTTTTTTCTTGGATAAAATAGCTGATGAAAAAAAAGGGTTTTCTTTCGTTGGACATAATATTAAAGAGTTTGACATTCCTTTTATTTCTAGAAGGCTGTTGGTAAATGGCATCAAAATCCCTAAATACCTTGATTTTCAAAATAAGAAACCCTGGGAAATGAATATTGTTGACACTTTTCAATATTGGCGTTTTGGAGAGTATAATAACTTCACTTCCTTGAAGTTATTAGCGAATGTATTGAAAGTGCCTTTCTATGATGAAGGTATAGAAGACAAAAATACAGGATTGTGTTTTTGGGAAGAAGCCCCTATACAAAGAG
>CANICR010000019.1 GCA_947466405.1 Chitinophagaceae bacterium
AAACTATTTTGCAACTTTTGACGTTGACGCGTCATGAACAACGACATATAATTGATAATCAGTAAAATAATATGTGCGTAGCAAATCCTTCACTCTCCGCAAAAAGCCTTTTTAAAGAAGGCTTTCTTTGTAGTATTAATTGGAATTCTTAAGGAGTAAAACATTATACAAAACAGTAATAAAATTAATTCGCAACAATATTTTTAATAGAGAGCCCTTGTTTTCTCTATTAGAGTTGAAAGTGTTGAAATAGTAGAGATATAAAAAGACAAAAAACTCTTTTTATTTCAAATTTATTTTTTATATTTGTGCCATAAATTAATTTTATGTTTTCAAAGTCTTGCGAATATGCCATTAAAGCCATGATTTTTGTAGCTAAAAAGTCAAAGGATGAGCAAAGAGTAGGTATAAAAGAAATAGCAAAGGGCACTGATGCTCCGGAGCATTTTATGGCAAAGATTATGCAGGATCTTAGCAGAAGAAAGTTAATTCATTCAGTAAAAGGTCCTAATGGTGGATTTTATATGGACAAAGCGGATTTAAAAAACTCTTTGGCAGATATTGTTAAGGCAATTGATGGAGATGTTATTTATAAAGATTGTGTACTGGGTTTAAAAGTGTGTTCTGAAAAAAATCCTTGTCCTGTTCATTTTGAGTTTAAGGAAATAAAGAAGAGTCTGATAAAAATGATAGAAAGCAATACTATCGCGGACTTCAATGAAAAACTAGACAGCGGAAAGTTTTTTCTTAAAAACAAATAAATGTTTTTTTTAAACAAATAAAGAGAATAAGGTATTAATATATTCTAATAAAACTTGATTTAGATTATCTTTTGTTAGTCTTTATGAAAGAAAAATATAATTGTTATCATTGTGGCGATCTTTGTATAGATAATATCATTGCAGATGGAAATCATTTCTGTTGCAATGGTTGTAAACATGTTTACTTGTTGCTAAGTGAAAATGGGCTATGTAATTACTATCAATTAAATAATACTCCGGGCATTAAAGCCAAAGGAAAATTTACAGGAGAACGATTTGCTTATTTAGATGATGAAAGTGTTATTTCTAAAATAGTATTATTTAAAAGTAGTAATCATATAAATGTAACATTTTCATTACCTCAAATACATTGTGTATCCTGTATTTACTTGTTGGAGAAATTACATCTCATAGAATCTGGGATTATTCAATCTAGGGTTGATTTTCAACAAAAAAGCATTTTCATTTCTTTTAATCCACAACTAATTAGTTTAAGAAAAGTTGTTGAATTGCTATCATTTATTGGGTATGAGCCTTCAATAAGCATGTTAGAAAATTCTGGTGCAGCGGATAAAAGCACTAATAAAAAACAACTAATTCAAATAGGTGTTGCTGGTTTTTGTTTCAGCAATATTATGATGTTAAGTTTTCCTGAATATTTTTCAAAAGGATTTATCGAACAACCAGGTCTTCAACAAACATTTAGTTGGATTATATTTGTATTATCTATTCCTGTATTTCTGTACAGCGCCTCTTCTATTTTTTCTAATGCTATAAATGGGTTAACGCAGAAGAAAATAAATATAGATGTTCCTATTTCCTTGGCCATCTTTATAACATTTTCTAGAAGTTATTTTGAGATTTTTACACATACAGGGTCAGGGTATTTAGATTCCGGTACAGGTATTATCTTTTTTATGTTGATTGGCAGATGGTTTCAAAATAAGTCATACGATGTATTGTCATTTGATAGAAAATATCAATCTTATTTTCCGCTGGGAATAACCATTAAAAATAATGGTATTGAAGAAAATATTCCAATCTCTAAGTTAGCTATCGATGATTTTATTTTAGTTAGAAACAATGATTTAATTCCCGCAGACTCTATACTAATGGAGGGTGTTGCTAATATTGATTATAGTTTTGTTAATGGAGAAAACACACTTCAGAAAAAGAATATTGGAGATTTATTGTACGCTGGTGGCAAACAATTTGGCACATCCATTTTACTAAAAACAATAAAAGTACCTTCGCAAAGCTATATTACAGAATTGTGGAATAATAGCATTTTTAATAAAAATAAAGAAACATCTGAATCTTTTATTCATCCATGGAGTAAGTATTTTACTGTTGTCCTTTTATCCATTGCATTTTTGGCAACTATTTATTGGCAATTCACGGATAGTTCAAAAGTTTTATTGGTGTTAACTTCTGTATTGATTATAGCTTGCCCTTGTTCCTTATTACTTTCTGCAACGTTTACGTTTGGAAATATGATGCGAGTTATTGGCAAACATCATTTATTTCTTAAAAATGCTACTGTGATAGAATCCTTGGCTAAAATCACACATGTAGTTTTTGATAAAACGGGTACCATTACTACTCAAGAAAAACCGGATATTAAATATAATGGTATTCCACTTTCAGAGATTGAAAACGATTTAATCAAATTAACAGCATCTAATTCTTCTCATGTTTTGAGTAGGTCTTTATATCATTATTTGCCTTTATCTCCTAATAATATTTCGACTTCAATTGTAGAATATAGTGAAGAAGCTGGTAAAGGAATATTGGCAAAAACATCAGATTCTGTATTGCGTATAGGAAATAGTGAGTTTGCCGTTGCTGATTTATTGAATCATGTTTTCAAAAGTGCTGCCGTGCATGTTGAAATAAATAATAATTATAAAGGTTATTTTGATATATCTCATCATTATCGAGATGGGTTAAATAAAATGGTTGCACAGCTTAATAAAAAATATGTTTTGCATATTTTGTCTGGCGATAATGATGCCGAAAAACAAGCACTAGAAAATATTTTTGGTAACAATACCACTATTAAATTTTTTGTTTCTCCTCAAGGAAAATTGGATTATGTAAAAACACTTCAACAGAATGGGGCAAATGTTTTGATGATAGGGGATGGTTTGAATGATGCTGGAGCATTAATGCAAGCTAACGTTGGTATTGCAGTTAGTGAAAATAGGGCTAATTTTTCTCCAGCGAGTGATGCGATAATCGATGGCCATGCATTGAAAATGTTGCCTTTATTTTTGAAATATGCCCGAATGGGTAAAGTAAATATTTCCATAGGATTTGCGGTTTCAATTATTTATAATATCATAGGAATTTCTTTAGCAATTCAAGGGAAAATTTTACCTGTAATTGCAGCTATTTTAATGCCTATTAGTAGTATAACTATCGTATTGATTGCGTTTCTTACCTCAATATGGAGTGAGAAATTATTAAAAATATCATTTTCGAAATCATGAGTTCACTATTCATAATACTTGGAGTTAGTATCATAATATCCATTTCATTTTTACTAGCATTTATTTGGAGTGTAATCAACGGTCAATATGATGATCATTATACTCCCTCTGTAAGAATTCTTTTTGAAGATGATGACAATAAATTGAACAACGAACAAATATCAAAATAAAACACACATTACATGCAAACTGAAAAATTTTATTATGACAACAAAACGGTAAAAAACTTTGCATATGCTACTATTTTATGGGGGGTAGTAGGTATGCTTGCCGGATTATGGGTATCATTACAATTAATCTTCCCTTCATTAAATATTACTCAATATGGTTCATTTGGTAGGTTGAGACCATTGCATACCAACGCAGTAATTTTTGCTTTCGTAGGTAATGGTATTTTTATGGGTGTTTATTATTCATTACAACGATTGTGTAAAGCAAGAATGTTTAATGATACACTTAGTAAAATTCATTTCTGGGGCTGGCAATTGATAATTGTATTTGCTGCTATTACATTACCATTAGGAATAACATCAGGTAAAGAATATGCTGAGTTGGAATGGCCAATTGATATTGCTATTACGTTAATATGGGTTGTCTTTGGATGGAATATGTTTGGCACTATCATAAAAAGAAGAGAGAAGCATTTATATGTGGCTATTTGGTTTTATATAGCCACTTTTGTTACAGTATCTGTTTTGCATATTGTTAATTCATTTGAATTACCAGTTACATTATTTAAAAGCTACTCTTGGTATGCAGGAGTTCAGGATGCATTAGTACAATGGTGGTATGGCCACAATGCGGTTGCATTTTTTTTAACCACCCCTTATTTAGGAATGATGTATTATTTTATGCCTAAAGCAGCTAATCGTCCTGTTTACTCCTATAGGTTATCAATCATCCATTTTTGGGCATTGATATTTTTATACATTTGGGCCGGCCCTCATCATCTTTTATATACTGCATTACCTAACTGGGCACAATCTCTAGGAGTGGTTTTTTCTTTCATGTTAATTTTTCCAAGTTGGGGAGGCATGATTAATGGTTTACTAACGTTAAGGGGTGCTTGGGACAGAGTAAGAGACGATGTGATATTAAAATTCATGGTAGTGGCTGTAACAGCATATGGTATGGCAACTTTTGAAGGTCCGATGTTGGCTTTAAAAAATGTGAATGCTATTTGCCACTTTACTGATTGGATTATTGCACACGTTCATATAGGTGCGCTAGGATGGAATGGGATGCTCACATTTGGCATTATATACTGGTTAATTCCTAGAATTTTCAATACAACTTTGTATTCTAAAAAATTAGCCCATAATCATTTTTGGCTAGCCACTTTAGGAATAATATTTTATGCTGTTCCAATGTATTGGGCTGGTTTTACACAAAGCAGCATGTGGAAGCAATTCACAGATAGTGGGCAATTAAAATATTCATTTTTAGAAACAGTAACCTATCTGAAACCTTTTTATGCTATGCGCTCATTTGGCGGCACTTTATATTTATTAGGATTTGTAGTTATGGTGTACAATATTATTAAAACGGTTAAATCAGGCAAGCTTGTTGAAAACGAAGCTGCAGAATCTGCGCCTATTATTGTACAACACAAAAAGCAATCGGGTGAGCATTGGCACAGATGGATTGAAAGAAAGCCTGTTCATTTAATGATATTGAGTTTAGTTGTTATTTTGATCGGAGGTGCTATTGAATTAATACCAACTTTTTTAATCAAGTCTAATGTGCCTACAATCAGTAATGTAAAACCATATACTCCTCTAGAGTTACAAGGTCGTGATATCTATATTAGAGAGGGATGCTATGTGTGTCATTCTCAAATGGTTCGACCATTTAGAAGTGAAACTGAGCGATATGGAGAATATTCAAAAGCAGGTGAATTTGTTTACGATCATCCATTTCAGTGGGGTAGTAAACGAACAGGTCCTGATTTAGCACGTGAAGGTACTGGTAATCTTAAGAAGACAGATGGATGGCACTTCAGGCATTTACGAGAACCCTCTTCCATGAGTGAAGGGTCAATTATGCCTGCATATGCTTTTATGCTTGAACAAAATTTAGACACATCTACTACAGCTGCAAAAATTAAAGCCATGCAAACATTAGGAGTGCCATATGAAAAAGAATTTTATAAAAAAGCCAATCAGGTTTTAATGACTCAGGCTACTAGGATAAGTAAAAACTTACTTTCAGATAGTATTAGAGTTTCGCCAACTAAGGAAGTAATAGCAGTTATTGCTTATTTGCAACGATTAGGGAAAGATATTAGTAAACCTTAAATAATATACCATGTTTAAATTTATTAAACAATACGCAGAAACTATAGATAATTGTCAAGTTTATCCGATGATATCTCTTTTTATATTTTTTATATTTTTTGTTGTATTGCTTTGGTTTGTGGTAAAGATGGATAAAAAGAATGTATCGTATTTATCCAATATTCCTTTAGACAAAACAGAAAATGAATTCAATAATTAAAATAATAATTTATGATACACAAAATAAAAAAAGTAAGCATTTTTCTTCTTTCATTTTTATTACCTATCTATACTTTTTCACAAGTTTCTGTTCCTAAGGTGGTCTCATCAACTGATAATTTATTGGCAACAGTAATGATTATTATTGCTGCGGTATTGGCTTTTGTAATTTGGGGTATGGGTCAGGTGTTAATAGCTTTAGCTAATCAGTTGATGGAAAAAAACAAAAAGAGCGTAAAGGCGATTTCTTTATTTGTATTTGCAGGGCTTCTTTTATTTTCTCAAACATCAAATGCGCAAGATAAAATACTTAATTCGGTGTCTATCCAGCAATCTTTAAATTATGGAGGCATGGGTTATACAGGATTTTGGACGATGGCAACGATTATTATTTTGGAAATAACGGCCATATTATTTGTGATGTTTTTTATTAAAAGAATCCAACAAGAACTGATACCTGAAAGTGTAAAGAAATCTTTTTCTATAATTAACTGGTGGCATAGCTTAGACAAAAAAGTATTTACAAAAGCCATAGCGGTTGAAAAAGAATCAGACATTCTTCTTGATCATGATTACGACGGAATAAAGGAATTAGACAATTCACTTCCCCCATGGTGGAAATACGGTTTCTATATAACTATTACAATTGGCATAATTTATTTATTGAATTTTCATGTATTTGGTTATGGTAAAAATCCAACGCAAGAATATTTGGAAGAAATAGAACAGTCTAAAATTGATGCAATTGCCTACGCATCTAAAAATGCAGATAATGTGGATGAATCAAATATACAGATGCCTTTAAAATCTGGATTAGATGAAGGAAAAGAAATATTCACAACTATATGTTGGACTTGTCATGGAAAGCTTGGCGAAGGGGCTACGGGGCCAAATTTAACCGATGCTTATTGGATACATAAAGGATCTTTAAATGATATATATGCCTCCATCAAACATGGATATCCAGAAAAAGGAATGCAGTCATGGGAGAAAAATTATTCACCTAAACAAATTAATAATCTAGCAGGATATATAATTACACTTAATGGAACCAAGCCTCCAAATCCTAAAGATCCTCAAGGTGATTTGTTTATAGTTGATAATTCTAAAGAAAATTCTGTTTCAAATGTTTCACTAAAAAAATCAAAAAAATAAAATGCCTGAATTAGTAGAGATGCATAAGGAAAGTTTCAGAGATTCAATTGCTACAATTTCTAGTGAAGGTAAAAGGAATTTCATCTTTCCTCAAAAACCAAAGGGAAGATTATACAAATTAAGGACCCTTTTTAGTTTACTGTATTTAACAATATTTTTTTCAATGCCATTTGTTAAAGTTGCAGGAGAGCCATTATTCATGTTGAATATTTTGGAACGTAAGTTTATTATTTTCGGGATGATTTTCTGGCCACAGGATTTTTTTCTTTTTGGATTAGCAATGATTACTTTCATTGTATTTATTATATTATTTACTATTATTTTCGGTCGAATATTTTGTGGTTGGGCTTGCCCTCAAACCATATTCATGGAAATGGTGTTCAGGAAAATTGAGTATTGGATTGATGGAGATGCCTCCGCTCAGAAAAAACTTCGTAATAGAAAATGGGATATTGATAAGATCATTAGACGAATCATTAAATTTAAATTATTCTTTTTGATTTCTTTTATTATAGCAAACATTTTTCTATCTTATTTGATTGGCATGGATTTATTAATAAATCATATCAGTCATCCTATTGATAATTTTTTCACTTTGATTGCATTACTCATTTTTACTGGAGTATTTATGTTCGTTTATTGGTGGTTTAGAGAGCAAGTGTGTATTGTGGTTTGCCCTTATGGTAGATTGCAAGGCGTGATGTTAGATAAAAACTCGATTATTGTTGCATATGATTATTTGAGAGGTGAGCCAAGAGGAAAAAATAAGCACGAAGAAAAAAATAAAGAACAGCAACTGCACACAGGAAAATGTGCTAATTGTACCAATGGATGTAAGAATATAAATAAATCTATATTATGAATGGCGATTGTATAGACTGTAAAGCTTGTGTTAGAGTGTGTCCAACAGGCATAGATATAAGAAATGGCACACAATTGGATTGCATAAATTGTACAGCCTGCATTGATGCTTGTGATGCTATAATGATCAGCTTAAATAAACCCAAAGGTTTAATTCGTTATGCTTCAGAGAATAGTATACGTAACAATATTAAACTTACAATTACAAATAGGGTTAAAGCTTATTCTATTGTGCTTCTAGCGCTTTTATTTTTTTTAATTTATTTATTAGTTAGTAGAACAAATCTAGATGCAAGGCTAATGAGGACTGCTGGCATGACCTACACATCAATGTTAGATGGTAGAATAAGTAATCTATATAATCTTAAACTAATTAATAAAACTCACAAGGATATATCAGTTCACTTGAAATTAGAAAATATGCCTGGTGAAATTTCACTTATAGAAAATAAAGAAATTGTTGTAAAAAAAGCCGATTATTTATCTGTGCCATTTTTTGTGAAACTTAATAGGGGCCTAATTAAAAGCTGGAAAACTGAATTAATTATTGGACTATATGATTCGCATGGTAGGATAAAAAAAATAGAAGCATCTTTCATAGGTCCAGAAATATATAATTAAAACATCTAATTATGAATTGGGGTAAAAAAATATTGATCGTCTATCTTGTCTTCGTTGTGGGAATTATTTTTTTGGTATACTTATCGTCTATCCAAAAAACAGATTTAGTGACACCCGATTATTATAAAAAAGAACTTGTCTTTCAAAATACTATTGATGAAAGAAAAAGGGTAAATGAGTTATCCGGAAAAATTAGCTATAGTCAAGTTGATACTTTATTAATCATCATTTTGCCAAACGAAATGATTAATACCTTTGTTCAGGCCGATATAACGTTATATTGCCCATCCGATAAAGAGAAGGATATACATTTTGTTACATCTGCTTCAAATGGAAAATTAACTATACCAATTACAAAAAAAACTAAGGGTTATTTTGAAATACATGTACATTGGACAGCAAATAATCTAGCTTATTACGATGAAGTAAAATTATTTTTCAAATGACAGCTTATATTATTTCGGCTTTTTTTATAGGAGCATTAGGAAGTACTCATTGTATTGGCATGTGTGGACCTATTGCACTTTCTTTACCGTCAGTTCGTAATACCCTGGCTTCTAGATTTATCAATAGTTTATTATATAATCTTGGTCGAATACTTACTTATTCATTTATAGGCTTAATAGTAGGATTCATTGGCCAATCTTTTTTTGTCTTAGGCTTACAAAAAGTTTTATCAATGTTACTAGGATTATTGGTCTTGTCTATTTTACTGTTTCCATATTTAAACATCAATTTTGAAAAAGTCATTTTTATTAATAAAGGGTATAAAAATATCAGAAAATTAATCTATGAACTTTTTAATAAAAAAAACAATTATGCAATATTACTCATAGGTTTATTGAATGGATTATTGCCATGTGGATTAATTTATATAGCTTCTATAGGAGCCGCGTCAACGAATAGCCCAATGGAAAGTGTAATTTTTATGATTTCTTTTGGATTGGGAACATTGCCTTTACTTTGGGCCTTTTCTTTTTTTGGTCAATTTGTTAGAGTTAAACTTTACAAGGTTTTTAAATTTACCTATCCGATAATACTTTTTACCATGGCATGCTTGTTAATATTAAGAGGTCTTGGCATTAATATTTTCATGGAAGCAAATAAAACTCGATTATCAAGTCATAGTACCCTTATGGAATGCCATAATTAATTATATCAATACCTTATTTTAGAATTATTAAGCATATAAAAGATACATTAGATAATTCAACAAAAAATATTTATGGTTTATAAAACTTCAGATGTTATTAATGTTGAAACGTTATTAATATGGGGGGCCTCATTTAAAAAAGTAACAATCGATGAAATTATTTTTCACGAAGGTGCTGAATCGAAATATTATTATCAATTGATTAGCGGCTCAGTACGTTGGGTAAATATTAATGATAAAGGGATAGAATTTTTACAAATTATTATTTCTCCTGGTGAAAGTTTTGGAGAACTGCCTTTGTTTGACGGAGAGCCATTTGCTGCCACAGCAATTGCCAATGAAGATTCAGTAATTGTTACATTACGAAGACCCTTGTTTTTACATTTATTGAAAGAACATTTTGAGATATATTTATCTATAAATAAGATACTGACAGAAAGACTTAGATTTAAACTTTTCATACTAAAAGAAATTGCCTATCATTCTCCTGAAAATAGTATTTCAGAACTACTTCTTTATTTTAAACTCAATAACAAGAACATATGTGCAAAATGTAATAGAATTAAACTTTCACGTCAACAAATCGCTGATATGACAGGCTTTAGAGTTGAAACGGTAATAAGGTCAATAAAGAAATTAGAATTTAATGGTAAACTAGCAGTAGAAAAAGGTGAAATGTATTGTTAAACGGATTAGATAATAAGTTCCAAATTACTCAATATGAAACTGATACATTGCCTTAGATTTAGAGCTTACCGTATTTAAATTATTAAGCTTTCTTTCTCTTCCCTTCATAAAAAAATCCCGAAAATATTTCGGGATTTTTTTATGAAGAATACTTTGAGTTATTATTTTCCTTTCTTTTGTTTGCCCCATAGATTGCCATCTTGAAAACCTGGACCTTCAGAAGGTCCTAAATAAGTTTGAGCACAACGAAATCCAACTGTACTAGAAGATTGTTCTTCTTGCATAAAACGACGAGTTCCAGGAGATATCCAATAAGCTCTGTCATTCCAGCTACCACCTTTTATAACCCTTGATTTGTCGTTAATTAGTGTTGTTATGCCATAGCTGTATGAAGCAGTACTATTAGAATCACCATCTAAATAATTTATTACATTATTATGTTGGTAGTTTGTTCTGTTTTTAACTTCTTCATCAGAGATATCGACTTTTTTCAAATGGCCCATGCTGTCTCTTTCATATTCCCCATTGCTATTCTTATAATATTTTTGAAACTTATTACCACGATAGTAGTTGAAATCTTGACCATCCGTTGGAGTTAGTGGTCTATATACATCACCTACCCACTCATTAACATTACCGCACATATTGTATAGACCGAAAGCGTTTGGAAAAAATGATTTTACAGGAGCGGTAATAGCAGCACGGTCGTTTAGTCCACCCGCAACTCCCATGTTGTCACCACTTCCACGCTTAAAATTTACCAAAAATCTACCAGCCATTGAACTATGGCGATTATCTCTCAATCCATTTATATTCATGCCCCATGAATAGATTTGTTGATTTGCAATAATTTCTTCACCTGGTTTATTTTCACTTTTTCTTTTACTAACATTTTGATTTAATAAACCATAGGCAGCATATTCCCATTCAGCTTCTGTAGGAAGTCTGTAAGCAATATTTAAAATACCATCTTCGATTTTTACAGTACCTCTCACTTTATTGTTAACATCTCTAAGATCTGAATTTTTAGGTTTTGATTTAGTTGGAATCATTTCAGGACTTAATAAATAGGCTTCAGTATTGAAAGATCCTTCAGCACCGGATCCTTTCAATTCTTTTTTCAAGGCATCTTTTTTTAAATAACCTTTCTGTAATAGTTTCAACTCGTTTACCCTATCTGTTCTCCAAATGCAGAAATCACGGGCTTGCACCCAAGATACACCTACCACCGGATAATAATTATAAGAAGGATACCTTAGGTAATATTCTACATACGGCTCATTATATGCTAATTCTTCTCTCCAAACTAAAGTATCTGGTAAGCATCTTGCTAACATACTGGTATCTTCTGAAAAAGCATGCTCTATCCAATTTAGATATTCTCTGTAATGAACATTGGCAACTTCAGTTTCATCTATGAAAAAAGAGTTTACCGTTACTTTACGTGGAATGTTATTCCAATCGCCCATTACGTCATCGTCTTTTGCACCCATTACAAATGAACCACCTTGTACGAAAACAAGTCCAGGACCAGCTTTTGGATATTTTAGTTTTGCTACATGGAAATTACCCATATTTTTATCATCATAGGTCCATCCCGTCACACTAGATTTTGATTTCCTTTTCCCGCCACCATTATTACATGAACTTATTAATAAGGTAAGCAAGAGTACACTTAAAATGTTTTTAACGGAAAGTAATTTGAGCATGTTATTTTTTTTTGCAAATTTTAAACTAATGAGCCTTATTATGAACAATAAGACTTAATACAATTGCGAATATATAAACTTTACTCGATTTTATTATAATTTTAGCATTTTATTAGAGAATGATTTTTCTTAAATAAAAAACGACAAAATATATACGGTATTATGTATATGCGTAGGCGTTGAAGCGTAAAAATATTAATATGAAAATTAAAGTAAAAAAAAGTTGATGAATTCAATAAATCAGCTATTTTTACAGTCATATCATTTTAAAAATTAGAAATTATAGAGTAAACTCTACCTAACCAAGACAATAAAATCGCATGAAAAAAACAACTTTGAAACTAGTATCCCTAGTAATGTTATTGGGTGTATCATTAAATGAAACCAAAGCTCAAACTGCTGATGCAATTAATGTAGTGACAACAGCTGTTCCTTTTTTACGCATATCTCCAGATGCAAGAAGTGGTGGTATGGGGGATGTAGGTATTGCAACTTCTGCGGATGCTAATTCAGGATTTTGGAATATTGCAAAAACACCTTTCGCTTCTGATAAAATAGCTATTTCTGCTTCATATACTCCATGGTTAAGTGACTTGAAATTGAATGATGTATATTTTGCCTCACTTGCTGGATATTATCAAATTGATGAGACACAGGCGTTTTCTTCATCATTGAGATATTTTAGCTTAGGTAATATTGAGTTTACTGATGCTAATGCTACTTCATTGGGATCATTTAACCCAAGAGAATTCAGTTTTGATGCTGGTTATTCAAGAAAACTATCTAATAAAATGGGCCTAGGTGTTGCAGTAAGATACATATCTTCTAACTTGGCAAGTGGGTCTTATGGTGGAGTTAATTATAAAGCGGGTACTTCTATAGCAGGTGATTTACATTTCTTCTATAAGGGTACAAATGCTGCTGGAAATGGCTTTGATTATGGTGCTACTTTAAGCAATCTTGGTTCAAAAATTTCTTATACAGACGACGCTACTCAAAAGGATTTCATTCCTGCTAACTTAGGTGTTGGTATAGCTTACAATAAAGTATTTGATGCTGAAAATAAAATCACCTTCGCGTTAGATTTAAATAAATTATTAGTACCAACTCCTCCAGTAGGTGTTGGATCAAATTCTGTAGATTCTACATCTTTAGCTGAATATCATTCAAAAGGAGTAGTATCTAGCTGGTTTAGTTCATTAGGTGATGGTGACGATGTAAAAGAAATCTCTATCGCTGCTGGTGCTGAATACTGGTATAAAAATCAATTTGCATTTAGAGCTGGATATTTTAGTGAGAGCAAGCAAAAAGGAGATCGTAAATTTTTCACAATGGGTGCTGGTTTAAAGTACAGTACTTATGGTTTAAATTTCTCTTACCTTTTACCCGCTGGTTCAGGTGTTAGCCGTAACCCACTTTCAAATACTATTCGTTTCTCAATATTATTTGATGTTAATAAAAAATAATTTTTAAAAACATTAGCATAAAGCGTTTCTTTAATCGGGAACGCTTTTTTATTTTTGTAAATCATCTATAAATCATCTTATGTCATTTCGAATTGGATCGGGGATTGACTTTCATCAACTTACAGCAGGCAGAGATCTTTGGATTGGAGGTGTAAAAATTCCTCATCATAAAGGATCTTTGGGTCACAGCGATGCAGATGTTTTGCTGCATGCAATTTGCGATGCAATGTTAGGGGCCTTGTGTTTAGGTGATATTGGTGTACATTTTCCAGATACAAGCAATGAATATAAAGATATTGACAGTAAAATATTATTAGAAAAAACATATCTACTTATCATTAACAAAGGTTATCGAGTGGTTAATATAGATACAACCCTTTGTTTGCAAGCACCAAAAATTGCTTCTTTTATTGCTCAAATGCAATTGGCAATTGCAGCTATTCTTCATATTCAGGTTTCGGATATTTCTATAAAAGCGACTACTACAGAAAAAATGGGCTTTATTGGCAGAGAGGAAGGGTTAACAGCCTATGCTACAGTTTTACTTTCAAAAGAAAATAAATAATCATTAGATGCTCCAAATACCCATCATTAATCTTTCAGAAAATCCACACCCAGCCTATGCTACAATTGGTTCTTCCGGTATGGATATTAGTGCTTTTTTATCTGAATCAGTTACCATAAATCCTTTAGAACGCATATTAATTCCAACAGGGTTATTTCTTCAGATCCCTGAAAATTATGAAATACAAATTAGGCCAAGAAGCGGATTGGCATTTAAGCAGGGAATTACATGTTTAAACACACCCGGAACAATAGATAGTGATTATAGAGGTGAAATTAAAGTGCTATTAATAAATTTAAGTAATGAACAACAGGTCATCAATAATAAAGATCGAATTGCACAAATGGTATTAGCTAAAACCGAAAAGTATTCTTTCATATCTGTAGAAAAAATAGATGAAACAAAAAGAGGGGAAGGTGGATTTGGTCACACAGGAAAATAATCACAATACATGAAGAACTATACATTTTTAATATTAATTATTGGGTCGATTTTGTTCGTTTCCTGCAAGGCAACCAAAACAATCAATAAAGCAATATCGTCCAAACAGGAAGTGCTTATAAAAACTAAATTAATTGAAGATTCGATAAATAATGTAAGAGAAAACATTAATGAATTCAAGTCTCATTATATCGATTTTTCAACTTTTAATGCAAAGATAAAGGTAGAGTCTACAGGCGCTGCAGGTAAAAATCCTGATATTACGGCAGTAGTTAGAATCATAAAAGACAGTGTAATATGGATGTCTTTATCCGCTACTTTTTTAAACGTTGAAGTATATAGGGTGCTAATTACTAAAGACAGTGTACTCTTAATTAATAAACAAGATAAAGAAGTAACATTAAGGTCGTTGGATTATTTACAAGAAGTAACCCAAATCCCTTTTGATTTCAATACACTTCAGAATGTAATTATTGGTAATCCGATTTTCATTGGAGATACTATTAATTCTTTTACTAAAAAAGACAACCTTATGTTCTTTTCAACAACAGATGCATTTTTTAAGAATCTGTTAACCATTACCGACAATGATAAATTATTAATAAGAAGCAAGATGGATGACATAGATGTTAAAAGAAGCAGAACGGCAGATATTATTTACGATGGGTATGTTAGTAATAATGGAAAATATTTTTCAACAGGTAGGCACATTTCTATTTCTGAAAAAAATAAACTTGATATTAAATTAGATTTCAAACAGTACGATTTCAATAATAATGTGTCTGTTCTATTTAATGTCCCTAAAAGCTATAAAAGAAAATAATATTTTATAATAATTAATAAATAGTAATAATTGCTTCATGCATTGTATTTTTGTAGCAAAGTTTAAATGTAATAAATGACAAAAATAATCTTTTCATTTTTTTTATTATCATTATTCTCACTCAATACTTTCGCACAACCTGCGACAAGGGAAGAGTTGGAAAAACAGCGCAATCAATTAAAAAAAGAAATAGAAGAAACGGAAAATTTATTAAATAATAATAAAGCTAAAACAAAAGAAAATTTACTTCAGTATAATTTAATTTCAAAGAAAGTTAATCTTCAAGATAAGGTTATAGACAATATTAATAGAGACCTAGATAGGCTTAATAATTCAATGAATTTAATCTCAAGGGACATCCATCGTTATGACCGACTGCTGGATACTTTAAAGCAAGAATATGCAAAAAGTATGGTGTATGCTTATAAAAATAGAAGTAGCTATGACTTTTTAAATTTTATATTTTCTGCAGAAAATTTTAATGATGCTATCAAGCGGATTTCGTATCTAAAAAGTTATAGGAATTACAGAGAAATGCAAGGTGAAAATATTCTCAGAACTCAAAATCTTAGAAAAAATAAGATTGTTGATCTAGGTGGAACAAAAGAAGAAACAAATAAGGTATTGGGTGTTCAGAGTGAAGAGATGGCCAAGTTGGAAGTTCAACAGCGGGAGAAAGATAGAATTTTAGCGGAACTTAAAAAACAAGGCAAACAATTAAATAATCAAATTGCTGCAAAACAGAAGCAAATGCAGAAAGTTAATAACGCAATAACAGCGGCAATAAAAAGGGCGCAAAAAGAAGCAATAGCTAAAGCATTAATAGAAAAAGAAAGACTTAGATTAGAAGAACTAAAAAATAAAAAGGCAACGGATATCAATGAGGGTGTAAAAGTAAAAAAAGAAACACCTAAAAAGACTGAAACTAAAGTAATAACTAAAACAGAAAGTATTTTATTGAATGCTGATAATACTGTTTTAAATAATAATTTTGAAAAGAATAGAGGTTCATTGCCATGGCCAATAGATAGGGGATTAGTGCTTATGCATTATGGAAAAAACACTTTACCAAGTGGCACAATAATGGATGTTACTTCGGTAACAATCTCATCTGATATAGGTAGTACGGTAAAATCAGTATTTGATGGTACTGTTACTGCTATTCAGCAAGTTGAGGATATGATGGTTGTGATTATTCAACATGGAAGATATTTTACGACTTATAGTAATTTGTCTAATGTTGTAGTGAAAAAAGGCCAAGAAATAAAAACCGGTCAATCGCTTGGAAAGGTAGCCACTAATTTTGATGGAATTGGTGCAATTGATTTTTATATCAGCAATGAAAGCAGTAATTATGATCCGGAAAAATGGCTTCGAAGAAGATAATATCTATTGAAGTACTCTTTTGTACAAATTTTCATATTTAGGCACGATTGATTCAATTCCAAATTTACTCGCTTGTATTAATGCATTAATTTTAAACTGTTTTAATGTTTCTTCACTTGATAAAATGTGAATGGCATTTTTACTCATATCATTTATGTCTCCCACATTACTCATAAAGCCAGAAAACCCATTAATATTAATTTCAGGTAGTCCCCCAGCATTACTAGAGATTACAGGCACTTCTGCTGCCATAGCTTCCAAAGCGGCTAATCCAAAGCTCTCATATTCACTTGGCAATAAAAATAAATCTGCAATTGGAAGGATATCTTCCATTTGTTCTTGCTTCCCTAAAAAAGTTATTTCATGACATTCGCTGCATGATCTTGTGAATGCTTCTATCTCTGATCTCTCAGGACCGTCACCTATTAGTAACAATTTTGAAGGTATTTTTTTTGTAAGTAATAAAAAAGTTTGAACAACATCCATCACTCTCTTGACTTTTCTAAAATTGGAGGCATGGACAATAATTTTTTCATTATTTGGAGCAATTAATTTTTTAAATGCATCAACTGGCTTTTTGTTAAATCTGGTAATATCAACAAAATTATGAATGACCTCAATGGGTTTATTTATCTTAAAGTTTTTATAGGTTTCCTCTTTTAAATTTTCAGATACTGCAGTTAGGATGTCACTTTCTTCCATTGAAAATGTAACTACTGGACTATAAGTTTTATCTCGACCAACTAAAGTAATATCTGTACCATGTAAAGTTGTAATGACTGGAATGTTTTTTCCTTGTTTTTTTAAAATTTGTTTTGCCATGTATGCAGCTGCAGCATGAGGAATAGCATAATGAACATGTAACAAATCGACCTGATTGTTATTGACTACATCAACCATCATACTCGCTAAAGCGGTTTCATAGGGAGGAAAATCAAATAACGGATACTCGGGAACCCTCACCTCATGATAAAAAATATTTGCATGAAATCCACTTAAACGAACAGGCTGCTGATACGTTATAAAATGAATGTTGTGTCCTTTTTCGGCAAGTGCTTTTCCTAGCTCTGTAGCCAAAACACCACTTCCGCCGAAAGTTGGATAACATACAATGGCAATATTCATACAAAGATATTTTAAATTATTATTTTCAATTAAAATCGCATTATTTTATGCAAGAATCAATTGTGCATACCTTATTGTTAATGGTATGAGTAATCAATAAGCATGTATTAAAAATATTGCAGGCACTTTATGCAATTCAGGTTGATTTAATTTCCAATCTTTTATTGATTTAGTAACGATACTTTCATTTACACCAGTAATATTTTTTCCAATACACAATTTTGTAGAGCCGTTACAGTTTTTCAATAAACATTCTACTAATTGGTTATTTCGATAAGGGGTTTCAATAAATATTTTTGTACTATTATTTCTACCAGAGCTAGCTTCTATCTCTTTTATTTTTTTAATTCTATCCACATTGTCTATGGGAAGATATCCGACAAACTCAAAATTTTGACCGTTCATTCCACTGGCCATTAATGCTAAAAGGATTGAATTTGGTCCTACAAGTGGTTTTATGAGGCATCCCATTTCCTGAGCGACGGAAATAAGAATTTGACCAGGGTCTGCAATACCAGGACATCCGGCTTCACTTATAATGGCTATATTTTTATTTGACTTTATGGCGGATTTGAAATGTATAATTTGTTCCGTCTCTACTTTGTGAATTGTATGCCATTCGAAATGATCAATTACAATGGTTGAATCTATTGATTTTAAAAATCTCCTAGCCGTTCTTTCATCTTCAGCAAAAATCACTTTTGAGTCTCGAATGGCAGTAATAATATAATTCGGAATTGTATTGATTGCATCTTCTGAAATAATAGTGGGTATCAAATAAACAGTTGTCATCTATTGAAAAGTATTTTTTTTTCTTTGGCTTGATGTAAACTTAAAGTTGCAGCAATCACAGCATAGCTTGGTGCAAATATCCAACCTAGAATTGGAATAATATGAAACAAATAAAAAATCATACCGTTTCCAATGGCAAGTCCACGATGATGGCTTATTAAATCGGAACTTTCTGAGCTGTTAAGATTATTTCTGCCATTACTATAGTCTAACATATATAATCCCAAGTAATAACAATCAATGAAAACAAAGATAAGTGGAGTGATCCAGCCAATTAAAGGTATAATTGCTACAATCAAAAGACCAATTACATAAATAATTTGCCATGACATACTTTTTATTGATAATAAAACACCTCTTGAAATATCTTTTAAAAGTTGAAACATGGAAATTGGAAAAGGCTTATTCGTAATAATGGATTCTGTTTTCCCACTTAAATAAGCAAAAACAGGAGAAGCGATAATTAAAAAGAATAATTTATAAAAAGAAAAGTATGCAAAAAACAAGAGCAGATCTATAAATATTTTACCTATTATTAAGAAAAAGTTAAACCATGAATTTCCTAAGTGGTTTAGCCATTTACTTACATGAAGTTCTTCGAACATCCATTTTGTTGCATGATCATAAGAAGACAGAAATAAATTAAAGCCTACAATAAATAAAATAGTATAAATCAACCCAGGAATAATAATCCATTTCCATAAATTATTTTTTTTAATAAATCTATGCGCTTCTTTATAAGCCTCAAAGGAAATAATAATTTCTTTAAGCATATGGATTTATTTACAATAAATTGGATATCAGGGAGGAAGACGTTATTGTCTTCATTAAATAAAGGTTCTGTAAATTAAAATTTTGGACAAGGAATTCCTTTATATTCTACAGGATGCTTAATATAAATTAATGAGAATTCGGCACCACCTTTACTATTTGTAACTGCTTTTAAGTCACTGATATTAAAATCGTAACTAGTGCCAATTCTTAAATCTCCAAATTCAAGACCCAGATAAGGAATCAAAGCATCATTTAATCTTAGCCAAGATCCCAAATATAGATTTGTAGGCTTATCATCCAATCCGCCTGCACGCATTGATACAGCAGCGCCAAGAACAGTTTCATTTGATTTATTTTGCATTTGCTCAATAAAAGAAACGCTCAAACCTGTTGTTTGCCCTAAAGAGAAAGAGCCGCCTCCATGAACTGTAAATCTATTTGTTAAAAACCAATCAGAGTTAGATGTTGTAGAACTATTTCTAAAACTAACTTTAGGCTTATTAATATGATACATTGAAACACCTAAATAGTAATTATTTTGTCCATCGCTAGAACCAGAAAACAAAACGCCTGCATTGACATCAAAGTAATTAACCTTAGGTAATAGTCCTTTTGTGTATTCGGCAGACGTTCCTGGGGTAAATCCATTTCTTTGTAATTCATCTTCAAATGTTAACTTACTAAAATCGATACTTGAACTAGAGTAAGTGCCCTGAAATCCTGCGCCGATAGTATTAAAGCCATCTTCATCTAAAGCTTTATGATAGGATAACGACATTGAAGCATAATTAAGCTTTAATGCATCATTCGAGCTGGCATCTGACAATCCAGAAATTCCAATTCCAAAAAGATCACCTTCAGGCAATTGTTTTGTCATTATAGGAAAATCTAAAGAGGCCGTAGTAGTGACATATGCTTTAGGAATTGATGGCCACTGATCTCTGTGATTCGTAGTTAATCTCCATAATCCATCAAACTTTCCGGTAAATGCCGGATTAAGGGTCAATGGGGAAGAAAAAAATTGAGAAAAATGGGGATCTTGAGCGTTTGCAATAAAACACCCAATAATAAATATTACTGTGTAGATAAATTTTTTCATCATGTTAATTGTACTTGTCATAAAGATAGCAAAATAGCTTTAAAAAGGTATAAAATACTATACTTTTATCTTAAATGCAATAAAAATATTAATATATTAAATGCTGTGCATATCTCAGGCTGTTAATGTTGCATTTTAGTTCCATAGGCTAAATCTCCTGCATCACCAAGTCCTGGAACAATATAACCTTTAGCGGTAAGCTCATTATCAATATCACCACACCAAATTTTCGCGTATGGTATTTCTTGTAAAACGTATTCAATACCAACACTACAAGCAATTGCGCATACAATGTGAATTTCTTTAAAATTGCCTTGTTCTTTTAAATGATGTATCGATTTTACCAGTGAAGCACCTGTGGCAAGCATCGGATCACTTAATATTACAACCCTATCGTTTAAATCGGGGCAACTTAAATACTCAAGACTAATTTCAAAACTTCCATCTTTATGATGTTTTCTATAGGCACTTAAAAAAGCGTTATCTGCTTTATCAAAATAATTTAGCAATCCATTATGCATTGCAAGACCGGCTCTGAGAATTGTGGCCAATACTGGCTGTTTTGATAATTGCTTAGATTGAATAGTACCTAGCGGTGTAGTAACCTTAATTTCTGATGAGTCTAGAGTTTTACTTATTTCATATCCTATCACTTCAGCAATTCTTTCAAGATTTCTTCTAAAACGCTGTCTGTCATTATGAATATCAACATTTCTAATTTCTCCAACCCAATTCGTAAGTAATGAATGTTTTTCGCTTAAATTAATTACCATAAGATGTGATTATATTATAAATGAATGTAGGCTGTTTAATTAAACAAATCTAAATTAAATTAAAGATAGTTCTCCAAATAGCAGAAAAATTAATTAAGAAATAAATGTAAACTGGTCTCCATCAAATAATCCTTTATCACTCAATTTTACATGTGGGATTACTAATAAAGCCATAAATGACAACGTCATAAATGGCGCGCTTAATGTACTACCTAATTCATTTTTTGAAAACAAATCAATTTCTGTATAGTTATTCGCTACTTCATAACCATTAAGATTACTCATAAGTCCAGCAACTGGCAATGCCAACACTTTTTCAAGTGTCTGATCAACAGCGCTTATTCCACCGCCACTTTTAATTACTGCATTTACTGCCTTAGTAATGGATTCATCATCAACCCCTACTGCAACTATATTATGGCTGTCATGAGCAACAGAAGAAGCCAATGCGCCTTTGGTTAACCCAATGTTTTTTATAAATCCTTTCGCAACAGGGGCATTTTGATACCTGTTAACAACTACAATCTTTAAAATGTCATTTTCAACAATCGGGACTATTTTTTCTTCATGAATGGTAGGCGGTATAATAATTTTATTAGTTATTAATTGGCCATCTAATGCTTCAATGACGGTAATTTCTTTTTCTCCTGAATAAGGAATTACAAAATCACTTGCTGTTTTTTCTAGGCAATTAAATTGATTGATAATTGAAGCGGGACTTGGATTGATAAATGATTTTCCATTTTCGGATACTAGGTTTCCATCGATGAATGTTTTTTCAACTTCGAAATTTATAAGATCTTTTACTACAATGAAATCAGCTGCATCATTTAATTTCAAAAGTCCAACATCCATT
>CANICR010000020.1 GCA_947466405.1 Chitinophagaceae bacterium
AATGCAAAAGTATTTTCTTGTATAGTTATCTGTTTGTTAACTGCCTTAAATGTTGTTGGTACCAGGAAAAGCACAGCCGTAAATAATTTTCTCACGTATACCAAAATAATCGGAATCGTGATTTTAATTATTGGTGGATTGTTTTTTATTCAATCTGCTGCTGTTAGTAATTCGCCAAATTCATCAATTGGTTTTACTGCTCCATCAAATTTGACTAGCATTTTTTTTACCGCGATGTTAAGTGCATTTTGGGCTTATGATGGTTGGTTGAGTGTAGCGTTTATGTCTGGTGAAATAAAAAACCCTACTAGAAATGTTGCTTTGTCAATTATAGCCGGTGTTGCCATCGTCATGATTTTATACGTACTAATTAATGTAGCTTTTTTAAAAGTGATTCCATTGAAAACCCTCGCACATATGAAAGAGGATGAGATAGCGGCTGCAGAAGTTACCACTATTTTGTTTGGAAAATTCGGTCATGTATTTATTTCAATTTTTATTTTACTGTGTACTATTGGCTCCTTAAATGGAATCATAATAACGTATTCAAGGATGTATTATAAAATGGCACGGGATGGTTTTTTCTTTAAAAAAGCTTCCGTAATTCATACAAACTACGAAACACCATTTTATGCATTGATATACGCCATGATTATTAGTTGCTTGCTAGTTTTTTCTGGAAGTTTTGATATACTCACGGATATGATTGTGTTTGCCGGTTTTTTATTTTATGCAATGCTAGCTATTGGAGTTTTTATCATGAAAAAAAGAGGTAAAATAAATCCCGTAGGGATTGGGTATCCAATAGTACCTGTTTTTTTTGTTTTATTTTCAATTGTATTACTTATTAATACATGCATTTCTCAGCCGTTGCAAACCATAGCCGGAGTAGGGTTAATGCTCAGTGGAGTACCCTTTTATTATTATTTTAAATTTAAAAAAAGAAAAGTTGATTTTGTCAATGATTAACTACTGAAAAGCTATTTAAATAACTCCATTGATTTTTTTATTTCTTGATCATCATTCATTAATACTTCAAAATAATCGTTTTTTGAAAAATGATTTCTGCCAATAAAATTCTTTATTGATTTTAAAACAACTTGTTTTTCGTCATTGCTAATATTTTTAATGTCCACTGAATCTTTATTGGAATACATAATAAAACTAGTCCAAACTGTTTGAGGTATTGAGTATTCCGATATAAATTTCAATGGGGTGCTGTAGTTTTTTAATACATTTATTTGCTGGCGATAATAATCATAGGAAAAATGATTTAGTGTCCCTTTATTAAACAACGTAGCAATGAGATTGCTAAATCGTTTGTTATCTTCTGCCATAACAATATCCGGACTAATGCCGCCGCCGCCATATACTTTTTTTCCTTTGGGAGTTGTAAAAGTTTTACTACTATCATTAAAGGAACGACTAGTTGAATCTGTTTCAATTTCATCGTAATAGGCCTTTTCGCCGTTTGCATATGACCGTTGTATACATCTTCCTGTTGGAGAAAAGTATCTTGCAATAGTTAGCCTTACAGCACTATGATCGCTTAAGTCAAATTGTTCCTGTACTAACCCTTTCCCAAAACTTCTTGAACCAATGATAGTGGCTCTATCCCAATCTTGCAATGCGCCCATCAAAACTTCACTGGCACTTGCCGATCCTTCATTGGATAACACAATTAGTTTTCCCTCTTCAAATTGTCCTAAACGCCTGCATCGGTATTCTTTTTTAGGCATATGAGCTCCTTCGGTGTAGGTAATTAATTTATCGCCTTCTAAAAATTCATCAGCTATATCTATGGCTTCTTCTAAAACGCCTCCGCCATTGTCTCTTAAATCAAGTATTAGCTTTTTAAGTCCCTTGTTTTTCAAACTATGTAATGCCGTCATAAACTCACTATAGGTGTGCGAAGAGAATTTATTTATTTTGATATAGCCTATTTCTTGATTCAACATAAATGATGCATCAATGCTATTGATAGGTATTGTTGATCGGGGAATTGAAAATTTTATTTCTTTCTGTTCTCTCTTAATTGTTAAATCGATTTTTGTGCCCTGAGGCCCGCGTATTAATTGTCTGATTGAATCTATATTGATTAGTTTACCCGTAACTATTTTGTTATTAATAGTTAAAAATTGATCGCCTTTTTTAAGACCGACTTTTTCACTTGGACTACCATTAAAAACATTAAGAATGGTTACCGTATCATTGAAAATATCAAATTCAACACCAATGCCATAAAAGTTTCCTTGAAGGTCATTATTAATATCATCAAGTTGATTGGCTGGAATATAAATAGAATGGGGATCAAGTTTGCTAAGCATAGTTTGAATGCCGATTTCACTTAATTGACTCAAGTCAACGGTATCCACATATTTACTGTTAATGAGGTCTAATATTTCATCAACAGGTTTTCTTTTATCAAAACTGAAAAAAGATTTACCAGGAATACTATCTCTGATTTTGTAGCCTATAAACATTCCAGCTACCATTGATAAGCTTATAAAAAGCGGCAGCCAAATTTGTAATTTTTGTTTGTTCATTGAAACAGGTTATTAAAAAGTGTAATTTTTCTATTAGATAAAAAGCGAAGTTAAATTTTGTTTTTTACAATTTAATAATATCTCAAAAACTGATTTATTCATGAAATTGAAATGAATGTTATATCTTAATGTGAAATTTATAAAATAACGATAATGGCTATAAAATTAATTGCGGATAGTGGCTCTACAAAAACAGAATGGTGTTTGTTGAATGGGAAGAAGAAATCAACATTTAAAACACAAGGGATTAGTCCGTATTTCCTTACAACAGAACAAATCCAAACGATTTTAATAAAAGAATTAGTTCCTAAATTAAAAAATGTGAAGCCAGCTGAAATATACTTTTATGGAACAGGCTGTAGCAATGCGACGAATGTTAATTTTGTAAAAAAAGCATTCAAATTGGTTTTCACAAAGGCTAAAGTGCAAATTGATCATGATTTAATGGGTGCTGCAAAAGCTTTATGTGGTAATAAAATGGGCGTGGCTTGTATCTTAGGAACGGGCTCTAATTCCTGTTATTATAATGGAAAAAAAATTATAAAAAATAGCCCCGGCCTTGGTTATGTTTTAGGCGACGAGGGTAGTGGTTCTTATCTTGGGAAAAAAGTAATTCAGCATTATTTGTATGGAACTTTTGATGAAGATTTAATGGATCGATTTAATGCTTTATATAATACAAGCGTATCAGAAATATTAGATGCGGTTTACCGGCAGCCATTCCCTAATAGATATTTAGCTGGGTTCACGAAATTTTTAGTAGAAAATAGGGGGCATTTTATGATTGAAAATATCATAGAAGACGGGATAAATGATTTCTTTTTTAATCATATTTATAAATACAGGGAGTCATGGACTTTGCCCATTCATTTTGTGGGCAGTGTGGCTTTTGGATTTAAAGATGTATTGAAGGAGTTGTGTAATTCTTATGAAATCAAGCTTGGTACTGTATTAAAGTCGCCAATTGACGGCCTAGTTAAATACCATTCATAAATTAGTTCAATTTATGTTTAAAGAAAGTGCCTAAAAAATGAGCAATTCCTTTAATAGAATAAGTTGTAATTTATTTTTTGCAAAAAATCTTTGTTTTATAGGATCTTTAACGTAAATTGGATTTTAATATTTAGTTAAAACAATTAAATAATCTTACTTATGAACATGAAATTTTTACTTTCAGTCGCTTTTATGGCAAGTGCAGCAGTTTCATCTGCTCAAACAAACAAAACTACTTACGCAATCACCAGTGATGGCAATCAGGATTTTACCTGGATGAACATACGCGAAGTGGATTTATCATCTGGTCACATTACTAAAACTATTTTTGAGAGAAGTAAAACAAATTATACTATCACCGATATAAGTTCAAAGGTGACTTCGTCTCAACGTACAATGGGGACTGAAAATATTTTCACGTCTGCAGTTTATCCAACTGGAACTTTTGTAGCGGCTGCGGCATTAGACAAAAGAACAAATAAATTATTTTTTACTCCTATGCGTAAGGGTGAGTTGCGTTGGCTTGATTTAAATGAATCTGGTGAAACAGCAAAATTCTACACCATGCCAATTGGTAAATACAAAATGATTGAAGATAATGATGAAGCTACTAATATTACTCGCATGGTTATTGGTGCTGACGGAAACGGATATGCGCTGAGTAATGATGGCAATCACTTCTTTTCATTTACAACAGGCAAAAATCCCGTTATCACTGAATTAGGCAATATAATAGATGCAGATGTAAACGCAGGAACATCTATCCATAATAAATGTAGTAGTTGGGGAGGAGATATGATAGCGGATGCATTTGGGAAATTATATGTCATCTCTGCTAATCATAATGTTTTTGTGATTGATGTTAATACACGTATAGCAACTTTTAAAGGAAGTATCCAAGGATTGCCTGCTGCCTACACAACTAACGCTGCAGCGGTAAATGAAGAAGGTGCTGTTGTTGTAGCAAGTGCTAACTATTTTGAAGGATATTATACTTTTAAAATGGCTGATTTAAAAGCAATTAAATTACAAGGGTCTGATATTGGATTCAGTACTTCTGATTTCGCAAGTTCAAATTTATTATCTCAAAGAGAAGCTAACAATTTATTAAATGGAGCTTTATTGCCTGTGGCCATAAGCTCGTCAAATGCAAAAGTGTTTCCTAATCCAGTAACAAATGCATCATTTAATATTATGTTTAACAACAAAAAGGCTGGTAAGTATGTTGTGGTGGTAACTGATTTAGCTGGTAGAATTGTATTGTCTAAATCATCTACTATATCAGAAGGATCACAAAATCAAAAGATAAATTTAAATAAAAACGTATCAAAAGGACTTTACATAGTGAAAGTTCTGGATGATAAAAAAACCGTAATAATCAACGAAAAGATATTGATTCAGTAAAAAATTCTGGGTTAACTAAAAGGGGCTACACATTGTAGCCCCTTTTTTTTGACAATACCCAAAAGTCACATGTTAATATTTGCTCATTTAATAGTGGATAATTATTCAATTTTTGAAATAAAATGTTGTTAATTATTCGTATTTTCACCTTAATAATTCCGCTTATCCCTATATAAATAATTATTATATATAGATTGTTAGCTGTCAAATTAAAATTTGAATTTGTGCTGATTGTTTGATGTATACAATTGATTTTTTTTAAAAAAAGTAAATTAAGTATGATTCAATTACTGAAAATATTGAGTGTGAATATCATGAATGCTATACCATTAACGGATGATTTTTATTATAGGGATATGAAAAATATAAAACTATTTGCCAAGAAAGGGAAATTATTAACTACTTCAGTTTTGTTAATAGTTATGATGTTTTCTACAATAAAATCTTTTTCTCAAATTGGTGCCAATCAATATAGTTTTTCTACCAGCAATGGTAGATATGCTTCTATCACTCCTCAAAATACAGTAACATTTGTAAATTCAAATGCGGATGATGACTATGCAAATGATTTAAGTATCGGTTTCCCTTTTACTTTTGGAAGCACTATTTACACTCAATTCAACATAAATACTAACGGTTATATTACGTTAGGCAATGTGGCAAATCCAAATAAATTTACAACCGCAGTTGGTTCATATAATAATGATTTTCAGTTATTATTTAAAACTCCAACAATTGCTCCATTATGGGAAGATCTTGCACTTACTACAATAAATTCAGATGTGACATACAGGAACGATGGGGCAGGTAATAGTAGGAGACTAACTATTCAATACAATAATGTAAAATGGAGATATACTGCTGCAAATGCCAGCCTTAATTTTCAGATTATTTTATGGGCAACTGGAAAAATTCAGTTTATCTATGATTCAATTTCTGCTAGCAATATTACTACTGCTTCAGCTTCTGCCTCAATTGGGATAGCTTCTGCTAGTGGTAATTTTCTATCTTTAGATGGAACAGGTATGAATCCGAATGCGAGTTCAACTGTAAGTACAAATAATTTATCAACTATACCTCCAAGAAATCGTTATTATAATTTTGATCCGCCACCACCATGCTCTGGTATGCCGATACCTGGTAATACACTTGCTACTAATACAGTAATTTGTGCAAATACTGGTGCATCTACTACTTTGTCTGTTCAACATAATGAGCCAGGCTTTCATTATCAATGGCAAAGTTCTACAAATTCTATTAACGGACCTTTTAGAGATTTAAGTCCTTCAGATACCAATGCTACTTATACCTACCAACCCAATACTACTTTATATTTTCAATGTGTTGTAACTTGTCTTAATTCTGGTTTAGATTCAACTTCTACTCCAATAGAAATAGTATACGATCAGTCATGTATCATCATGCCTGATGACAATACAGACACAACCTGCGATGCTCATTTTTTTGATAGTGGTGGGCCAACTGGAAATTATTTAACAAATGAGAACAAGAAATTAACTTTATACCCTAGTACACCAGGGGCTTCAATACAAGTTGATTTTACTTCTTTTAAAACGGAAAATCTTTACGATGGATTAATGATATACAATGGAAATAGCACCGCAGCTCCATTGATTTCATCAGGACTGCCTAATGGAAATAATGCAACTACTGCACCAGCTGGTTCTTGGTATGGAACTACTTCTCCTAGAATAGTTACTTCTTCTGCTTTGGATGGGTCTCTTACTTTTGTTTTTAA
This sequence comes from Chitinophagaceae bacterium, assembly GCA_947466405.1. Taxonomy (GTDB): domain Bacteria; phylum Bacteroidota; class Bacteroidia; order Chitinophagales; family Chitinophagaceae; genus Ferruginibacter. The sequence goes on from CANICR010000020.1 coordinate 6,703, forward strand.
ATCTGATGTTATTATTACTGATAGTGGTTGGAAAGCAAATGTTACGTGTATCCCTCCTTGTGATAATACACCTACACCTGGTGCAACTATGGCAACACAAACTTTTGTTTGTGCAGGCGGAACAACGGTATTGTCATTCCCTGGCTATTTTTCAGGGGTTACTTATTTGTGGCAATCTTCAGTAGATGGTATCAACTGGACTGATATTAGAAACGCAACAAATCCAACATGCACAACAACTGTAACATCAAACACATGGTTTCGTTGTAGATTGGTTTGTACATCTCTTAGCCTTACAGGTTATTCAGATCCTCTTTTGATCATGTCATCAGTTTGTCAGGATATTATTATGCCTACTGGAGGTCATTCAATTACCGCAACTACTTGTACTGGGCATTTTGTAGATGATGGAAGTAATACTACAACTCCGGGAAATTATTTAGATAATGATTCTGGTTTCGTTACCATTTATCCAGGTACCCCTGGAACAAAAGTAAGGGCCATATTTAATTCATTCAATACGGAAGATAGATTTGATGGCATGTTGATATATAATGGTCATAGTGTTGATTCGCCTTTAATACGATCTGGATTACCTGCTGGAACTAATGCTGCTTCTGCTCCTACGAATTCTTGGTATGGAACTGGTGGAACAAGATCTCCAGGTATCGTAACTTCTACAGCTATAGATGGCGCGCTTACCTTTAGATTTAGATCTGATAATACAGTAAACAGGCCTGGATGGGATGCAACAGTTATTTGTTATAGTCCTGATGGATGTTTTGGCACACCTATGCCTGGCAGAACGATTGCATCTAATAGCTTAGTATGCTTTGGGGGAAGAAGTTCATTATCATTACAATTCCCAACAGCTGGTAATTCTGTTACTTACCAATGGCAAGATGCAACAGATAGTCTCGGTACTAATGGGTGGCATGATATACCAGGTGCTATTACTTCTACTTATATTGCCAGTGCCATTACTCAAGTAAAATATTATCATTGTATTGTAACATGTTCATCACAATCGGGTACATCTATATCAACCAAAATAAATATTGATCCTTCCTGTATAATTATGCTTCCTAATGCTTTTGCTATTGATACCACTTGCGATGCTCATTTCTATGATAGTGGAGGGCCTACTGATAATTATGGAAATAATGAGAGTGGTATTACTGTTTTATTACCAACGAATTCTAATAATATAATCAGTGTAGATTTTAATAGTTTCCAATTAGATCCTTCAGATAGTTTAAGAATTTATAACGGAGTTGGTACTGCCGCTCCATTGTTGGGTACTTTCAATTCTTCACCAGGAACCATAACGTCAACTAATGTCACTAATGGTGCATTAACTTTTGAATTTATTTCTGATGGTGTTGATAATTCTACAGGCTGGGAGGCCACAGTTACCTGTACTCCTAGAACTTTATGTACTGGAAGTCCAACGGCACAACAAATAGATTCAATTCAAACTAGTCAGGATACAGTTTGTATAGGAAGTACAACAACATTGTCGATAGACAATCAGTCGTTACCGTTAGGTCTAATATATCAATGGAAAAAATCAATAGATAGAGGAAATAATTATACTTCTATTTCAGGAGCTATCAATCCTGTTTACAATGCAGTCATTACTCAGGATTCTACCTATTTTATTTGTGAAGTATCCTGTAGCAATGCTCCGGGTACACCAACAATAACACCTGCTAAAATAATAAGGGCTTTTGTACAACCTGTAATCATAGATGCACCTAATGCTAGTGTATGTAGTGTAATACCAGTGACATTAAACGCTATAGTTAGTTCAGGGAATATACAATGGTATAATTCTTTAATAGGAGGTAATATTATTCATATTGGCTCCCCTTATATAACACCAAGCTTAACTTCAACGACTACTTTTTATGTTGGATCTTCTATTGGTGGTTGTTCAAGTGTTAGAAGCGAAGTCATCGCTACATTGGCAATGGTACCATCACCCTTAACCATTTCTCCTTCCAATGTATCATTCATTTGTCCTACACCAAGGATTACAGACTTAACCGTTACAGGAGGAGTGTACCCGGATGGAACTCAAGCTCCAGTTACATGGTCGCCTTCATTGTATCTTTTTAGAGATGTAAATGGTCTTATTCCATATTATAGAATTGGACAACCTTTGTTTAATACGCTTCAAGTGTATTGTAATCCTCAAGTAAATCCAAACAATGACACCCTAATTTATACAGCTACTGCAGGAACTACCTGTTTAACATCAGTGAGTGATACATTAATAATAAGAGATTTAAATCCAAGGGTTACTATTACCCGTTCACCTGCAGGGGTGTTGTGTGATAGTACTCCAGTAACTTATACCCCAATACCGGTAAATGGTTCTTTGTCTCCATTGACACCAGCATATCAATGGTATATTAACGACACACTTAGGAACACAATATTGTCTACAGCAACAAGTGTTACCTTTCCAAGTGTTGATTTTCCATATTATATTCATAGCGGAGATGTGGTAAAATGTGTAATGAGGCCTGCCCCTAATATTACCTTATGTAGCAATGCTGCTGTAATCAGTAATTTAGATACAGTATTCATGCTACCTAATTTAAAGGATAGTGTCTTGTTAACTCAAAATAATCCATTTTGTGATGGAAGGACTGTGAAATTTACAGCTTCTGCATATTCTAATGGTGGTGTAAATCCGCAGTTTGAGTTTATCCGAAAAAGAGGTAATGCTACTTTTGTCCTTCAAGCAAGAAGTACAACAGATACTTTTAGTACAAGTTTGTTACTAGCTACTAACGATACTGTATATGTTAAAATGTATCCTGGTACTACAGCCTGCACAGCTCCTTATCCAGCAAAAAGTCAATCAATTGTATTAACAAGGCAGCCAATATTTACACCTGTTTTTACAAGTCCTGCATTAACAACATCAATCTGTTTAGGTGACACTTTTTCATTACCTATTTTTTCATCAAATACTCCACCTATTAGAGGAACCTGGAGTCCAGCTATTAATAATGCTCAAACAACAACGTATACTTATTTGCCTGATTCAAGTTATTGTGCAAATTCAGTAATAAATCAAGTAAGTGTTAATGTGTCAACATTCCCAACATTTGTGAATGCTCCAATTCAATCAATATGCTTTGGTACAACTCCTGCTCCATCATTACCAACTCTAGATGATAACGGAATCCCTGGAACATGGTCGCCTTCAACAATGAATACAACAGCAACAACGCTGTATACTTTTAGACCAACTCCAACTCCAGGCAATTGTGCTGTTCTAGGATATATGACCGTAGTAGTTAATCCACTTCCCACTACAAATATTGTTCCTATTGGAAGTGTTTGTACAAATATTCCTGCTAATCTTTCAGCAGGAGCGTCATCGACTGCTGGTATACTTTCTTATCAATGGCAAAGCTCATTAACTTCTGGAGGTACATTTTATAATATTTCATCAGCAACTAATTATAATTATTATACAGATTCCATAAAATGGTATAAAGTAAAAGTTGTTGACAGTAATAATTGTACAGCTACTTCTGCCGCTTATCAGTTAATTCAGAATTCAAGTTCGCCAATGTCTGGAAACTACACCATTGGTGCGGTGAAAGCATTTGGTGTAAGTGGTGTAGGAACTAAGTTGGCATACAATTCTGCACTTTCATTTGGGTTAGTGATTGGTGCTGTGCTTACAAAAGAAACAACAGGCACTGGTGCATTAGCTTCGAATACTATTATTACTAATATTGCTTTAGATTCAATAACCGTCAATAAAGCTCCGACATTAGCTTTGAATGGTGCTACTTTATCGGGTACAACCTGTATAAATTTCATTTCATTTAAAAGATCCGTCGATACAATTAATAGCCGTTCTATAAATGGTGATGTTACCTTTACTATCCCTAATGGATACACGGAGAAACTAGATACAACATTAATTTTAGGAAAAGGTAATTTAGCGTCATTACCTACAAACTCTATTTATAAAATTAATTTCCAAAGGCAATCTACTTCAGGTGCTAATCCTCTTTTGTATGCATACAAAGGAACGAAAACGGCAGCCACATCAAACGATAATCTTATAGATGGGTTATGGGCTTTGAACGGAGTTGATAATGTAACTATTGACGGAATAGATTTAATAGATACAAATACTGTTAGTTCAACAACCATGATGGAATATGGCTATGCTTTATTTAAAACTAGTACTACCAATGGTGCTCAAAAGAATACTATTAAAAATTGTAACATTACTTTAAATAAAAAGAATACAGTTTTAGCTTCCAATACTCTTGCAAATCCAATTTTTAATGGTTCAATAGGTATTGCTGTTATGAATTCTTTGATTACAATTGCCAATGCTGGAATAACTCCAACAATTTCAACTGGCTCTAATTCTAGAAATTCTTTTTATGGAAATACTATTTCTAATTGTAATATAGGTATTGGTTTAAATGGTTTTGCAGCAAGCTCTCCATTTAATTTAGGAGATACCTTAAATGATGTTGGCGGAAATAACACTGCTAATGGTAATACAATTAACAATTTTGGAGGAGAGGGCACGGATGAAGTTAATGGGATAATTGCTAACAACCAATGGGGTATAAATATTTCTTATAATACCATTAATAACATAACAGATCATAACGGTGCTATTTATGGCATTAACTCCAAAAATGGTACAAGCGCTAATGTTACCATTAATAACAATAATATTGATGTAAAATCAGTTAGTGCATTTAATGATTGTTATGGTATAGCCAATAGTATAGGAAATACAGCTACAAATAATACCGTATCAATAAATAATAATATTGTAAAAGTTAATAATGATGCTGGTGGGGCAGCTAATTTTTATTCTATAAATAATACAGCATCCGTGGCGATTTTAAATATCAATGGCAACACTATTCAAAATTGTACATTATCAGGTACAGGTGAGTGGAGAGCTATCTATAATTCGGGCACTTGTAATACAATAAATATCAACAATAACGTTATTCAGAAAAATAATATTGTAAGTAACAAAGTAGGTACTTTGCCTACAGCTCCTTTTGCCTATATATATACTAGTACAATATCGCCTAATGGCAATGTTAATATTAATAACAATAGTATAATTAATAACAAAAAACAAGCAGGTGCAATTTCTTGTTTATATTTTATTCATACTGGAAATAGTCCTACTTCTACCGTTTCAGATATTTCTAATAATTCGATTCAGAATGATACAGTTCTCACTGGTACTAATACAGTGGAAGTCGCTGCGATTAATACAGGTACGGTAACGGTTACAGCAAATAATAACACTATCAATAATGTAGGTATTTTAAATAATAATTCTAATACCTTTACACTGAAGTTTTATGGTATAAGAAGTTTGTATACCAATACTTCCAATGAAACGTATTCAAATAATACAATCAGGAAGATTTATTTAAATAGTAATCTTACTTTTAGTGCATTAAGTAATTTTATAACAGGAATCTATTCAAATACTAGTTCTAGCTCTAGTACAAAAAATATTTATAATAATATAATTGACAGCTTATTTACACGATCGGATATCAGTTGTTCTATTTATGGTATTGAAAATGCTGGATCTGGAAACATATTGAATATTTATAAAAATAAAATACATAGTTTTTATTCTGGATACAAAGCAGGAGTAACTCGAGTGTTTGGTATTTTGATTTCTAACTTAAATTCAAATGCATTAGTAAATATTTATAACAATATGATTGCTTTTGATTTAACAAAAGCTTTCTCTCCGGCTAGTACAACTTCTATGAATAACACGGAAGCTATTCGTGGAATAGATATAAGTGCTAATCAAGTAGGTAATGTAAACTTAAGTTACAATACGATTAAATTAGCAGGAACTGGGACAAATAATTTTGGGGCAACAGGTATTTATCATAAAACCTCAAATCCTTCTTTTACTCTAAATTTATCTTTACGAAACAATATTATTGTTAATGCCTGTCTCTTTCAGGGATTAGGATATGTTACTGCTTTTAGAAGATCAACAGCAACATCGCCAGTTTCATATTATAACACAAACTCTAATTATAATAATTTTTATATTAATGATTCAAGCAATACCAATTTAGTTTATTATGATCCTTCTAATTCATTTAAGAGTTTATCTTCTATGAGAACTTATTTTGGTTCACCTACCGATGCTAATTCTAAAACAGTAAATCCAAAATTTGTTGATTCTGCTACTGATTTACATATTACTGATACAACATTTGCAAATAATCAATTGCTAAATGGGGCGGCTTCTCCAATTGTTGGGATTTTAAATGATTATGATAATGAAGCTAGAGATTTGTTAACTCCAGATATTGGCTATGATGAATTTAATGCAAACAGTTTTGCTGGTCATGTTAATTATGATACTTCTGTTTGTTATGGATCTAAGGTAAGATTGACCCTAGAAAGTTATCAAGGAACCATCAATGGTTGGGAATCTTCTTTAGATAGTATAACATGGACTCCAATTCCGAATACGAGTGGGTTGGTTACTATTATTCCAACTATTACTTCGCAACCGAAAATATATTTCCATGCATTGGTAACTTCTGTTTTTACTCCTTCTGCAACAAAGGCTTCATTAGCTTCCAAAGTCACTGTATATACTAGACCGCAAATTACTGGAAGTACATCTGTATGTAAAGGAAGTACAACAACATTAAGCGGAGCTACAACTTCATCAACAAATAATCCATGGCAAACGAGTGTACCATTAGTTGGTACGGTGAGTAGTGGCGGAGTCGTGACTGCTGTTGCTGCAGGAACAACAAATATTATATTTACAGATAATAAAGGTTGTACAGATACAGCAATATTGACTGTAAAACCATTACCAACTATTACAGGTAGTAGAAATGTTTGTATGGGGATTTTAGATACATTGATAGGTTCTGGTACAGCATCAAATCCTGCTTGGACTTCTTCAAACGCTTCTATTAATATTGGAATTACAAATGGAATATTATCAACAAATACGTCAGGTAAAACTTTAATTACTTACACAGATAATACTGGTTGTTCGGTTAGTGATAGTTTTATTGTAAACAATAACCCTACTATTGCAGGTGTTAGTTCTCCTTTCTGTATTGGAAGTTCTATGTCATTAACAAGTAGTGGTGGTGCAGCCAGATTAAATGCATGGACATCAACCGCATCAAATGTTGCCAGTATTAACAACAATGGATTTATGACAGCACTTTCTTATGGAAGTACGGTAGTGAGATTTACGGATACACTTGGTTGTTATGCAGAAACCTCTCCGATAAAAGTTGATTCATTGCCTTATATTTCTAATACAGTTGGAGGATCTCTAATTACATCTACAAATGTTTGTATTGGATCTGATATTCAGCTATATGGTTCTGCAACTCCAGCTGTCTCGCCATGGACTTCAGATAATATTGCAATTGCTACTGTTGGAGCATCAAGTGGGTTAGTTAACGGTGTGTTGGATGGATATTGCGAAATAGGATACAAAAATAGTATTGGATGTGTAAGAAAAGTAATGCTTACGGTATATGAATTACCTAAAGCTTACAATGTAAATGGTGGTGGCAGTTATTGTGTTGGATCAACACCTCCTTCAATTGGATTAAGTAACTCTCAAAGAGGGGTAACGTATTATCTTATTCGTACCGCTACACCAGCAGATACAATTAGCTTCATGTCAGGAACTGGCGCTAGTATAAATTTTGCTCCTGTTGCTATCGCAGGTACTTATTCTATTGCTGCAAAAAATGATTCTACTACTTGCCTCATGGTGATGAGTGGTACAAAACAAATCGTGTTGAATCAATTACCGCAAGGAGTATTTAGTGTTACAGATAATAATTGTGAACCTGGTCCAGGATATATAACATTTACGGCTGCTCCGGATTCAGGATTAAATCCATTTACCATAATATATAATGATGGAATAGCAAATCGAACAAAAGTTAATGTAAGGAGTGGTATTTCATTTAGTCCATTTATAAATCCAGTTACCACAACAACTGTTTATACATTGTTGTCAGTTTCTGATTCTAATGGTTGTATCAGAATTACAGGTTTCACGAAGTCTATAGATTCTATAAAAGTAAAAACTATTACCATTACAAATCTTACCGTATGTGATAGTACAAGATGGTTTGATTCAACTTATTTTGTAAGCGGAAGGTATGGTCATTCTTATTATAATGCTTCAGGATGTTTGTCATACGATAGTTTAATATTAACGGTTAATGTGGGTTCTCATCAATCATTTTCAAAAGATACCTGCGATTATTATATTTGGAATACGCCAGATAATCGTCATATATTTTATGATTCAACTGGTACATACACTTCAAGTTATACAAACTCAGCTGGTTGCCAATCTGTGGATACCCTACATTTAATAATATACAAATGCAGTTACAATAGTTATGTTGTAAATGCATGTTATAATTACAATTGGCACGATATCATTTATAACACATCTGGTACGTATTTGCATACGTATTTAAATAGATATGGTTGTCAGTCTATTGATACATTATACCTTACCGTTAATAAATTGATTACATGGACGGGAGATGTAAGTACAGATTGGAATGATTCATTGAATTGGTGCGGACGAGTACCAGATAGTTCAATTGATGTAATTATTCCTGGAGGTAGATTTAATTATCCTAATATCGATAATTCAACATTCCCTTCGGCTAAGTGTAAGAAAATAACCATAGCTTCTGGAGGACATGTTGATATAACTAGTCAAGGGAAATTGAGTATTTACGATTCAATCAAAGTAGCCAGTAGTACTAGCAATTTTCATGCAATAGACGGAACCATTGAATTAGCTGGAAATAATTTGCCTTCGCAACCAATGCCAGCAAATATGTTACTGGGTGGATATTTGAGAAATTTGATAATCAATTCTAAAAAAGTAACCTTAGGAAGTTCATTAAATCTGTGTGGTAAATTATCATTTAGTGGAAGTAATAGGAAGTTTATTACAAATGATTTGTTGACATTAAAATCATCAGATACTTTGACGGCCAGTGTGGGAAATATTTTTAAAGATCAAAATACAGGATTGGTAATCAGTGGTGATTCGATTTTTGGCAATGTAGTAGTAGAAAGATACTTGTCCAAAAAGAAAGCATGGCGTATTTTATCAAGTCCTACACAACATAATCTACAAACAATTAAAGACGCATGGATGGAAGGGGTTCAAAACAATATAAACCCAGGTTCAGGAAAAGGAATTCAGATAATAAGTAATCGTAGCACTTGGAATAATGATGGTTTTGATACTTTATCCAGAAGCCCATCTGTTAAGCTTTTAGATGTTTCTTCGCCTGCATGGTATGGAATAACTTCTACGAATTCTGGTTCATTTAAATTAGGAAAGGGTTATATGACATTTGTACGAGGTGATAGGTCTGTAACAAGTTTCTCTGATACTTCACATAAATCAACTGTCATCAGAGAAAAAGGTAAATTAATTACAGGAGACTCAATCATTAGTTTAGGTGCTAGCACGTCAGCAGGACAATATTTAGCAGTTGGAAATATTTACGCATCTGCTATTTCATTAAAAAACATAACTAAAACTAATTTAGACAGTACATATTATATATGGGATCCAAAATTAACTGGCTTATATGGTTATGGTGGCTACTTAACTGTATCTGTTAATGATGGTATTTTGTCAGTGGCCCCTTATGATAGTTATATAAATGGTAGTTATGCAGATAAAGATGTCAATATTGAATCCGGACAAGGATTTTTAGTAAGAACTTTGGCTGTGGGAAGACCAACGATTAAATTTAAAGAAAGTGATAAGGTAGACGGAAGTAATTTAGTTTCTAGGGTAGGAAACAATCAGGTTTCCTTAAGAACTAATTTATACAAAATGGAAAATAATCAGCCTGCCTTATATGATGGTGTATTGAACATTTATGATGCTTCAGCTTCAAATAGCATAGAAGCAAATGATGCAATAAAAGCGATAAGTAATTCAGCTAGTATTTCAATTAAATCAAATTCGGAATTGTTGTCCATAGAAAGAAGAAAAGAATTGTCAGATAATGATACTATTTTCTACAATATGGCTCAATTAGGTACAGCAAAGTATAAGCTTTATTTTACTCCGGAGAATTTAAATACCCCAGGATTACAAGGATACCTTGAGGATTTTTATCTACATTCTATAACGCCTGTAAGTTTAACAGATAATACAAGTGTAGATTTTGAAGTAAACGCTGATTCAGCATCCTACCAAGTGAATAGATTCAGATTGATATTCAAAGTGGCATCTCCATTACCAGTAACATTTGTTCAAGTAGCTGCTACGAAAAAAGATAAAAACATATTAGTATCTTGGAAAGTTGAAAATGAAATTAATATAAATAAATATTTGATTGAAAAATCTGGAGATGGTATTCATTTCAGTTCAATTGGCGAAAAACAATCAAATAAAGTATTAGATTATAATTGGTTGGATGAAAATCCATTTTGTGGCAATAACTTTTATAGAATAAAAAGTGTAGGTTATTCTGGAGATGTGAAATTAAGTAAGGTTGTTAAAGTAGTTGTTGAGATTTCGTCGTTAATAAGTATGTATCCAAATCCAATAAAGCAAGACAAGATTGTACATTTGAAGATTTCTAATTTACCAGAAGGACAGTTTAATGTCAAATTAATCAATGATTTAGGACAAGTAATTATGAAGAATTCAATTATGCACAAAGTGGGTACTAGTGACTATAAATTTAAATTAAATGATAACGTTCTTCATGGCCATTATTTAATGGAGATTATTGATTCTAAAAGTATGAAAACGGTTCTTAATTTAATTTATTAATCTTAAGGTTACATTATAAAATAATAAATTTTGAAACAGAAAAATAAAAAAATATTAATACTAAGTTGCATAATTCTTATATTTTTTATAGCACTTTCAATAAGTTCTAGTGCAAATCCTCCTCCAGATTCTGGTTGTGACCCTGCTGATCCAACTTGTCCAATTGATGGTGGAGTGTCTGTTCTTGTAGCAATTGGAATAGGTCTTGGCTATAAAAAAAGTATCAAAAAAAAATAGCCTCGAAAAATCTTATATAAAAGGGGATGTCTATTGGCGTCTCCTTTTGTGCATAATTTACTAGTCTTCAGTTACTTATGAAACGTTATTAAAGTTGTTTGTCACCTTTTTTTTCACGAAATTTGTTGATAAAATTAACCTCTTTTTTCTTATTTAATATAAGCATGAACAGCACAAAAAAATATTGTCAAATTAATAACTACATAAATAAGCGTCTATTTTATATATTGATAATTAGCGTTTTCGTGTCATCATGTTTCACATCAAAAAATACATCTTTTTTGAATGACTTTACAACAGATACAATCATTCAAAAAAATATCGTTTATAATATTGAAACAAAGATTTGTAAAAGTGATATATTAGGAATTAATGTCAGTAGTTTAAATTCTGAAATGGATCTAGGTATAAATAATGCTTCTAAAAGTATTTCAGGAAATGGAGTAAATGATTTTTCTACAAATGGTTATTTGATTAATGATAAAGGAGAAATAAATATTCATTATTTGGGCTTTATTTATGTGGAAGGCTTGACTTTAAATGAGCTTACAAAGAAATTAGAAAGAGATTTAATTCCATATTTGAGAGAACCTATTGTAAGTATACAAATTCTTAATAAAAAAATCACCATCATTGGCCAGGTTATTACGCCAAGAATTATGTCAATCAAAAATGACCAAGTATCAGTATTTGATGTAATTGCTTCTTGTGGAAATTTAAAAGATGATGCGGATACAAAAGATGTGATAATAATAAGAGATAGCGGATCCAGTAAAATCGTAAAACATGTAAACTTACAAAATCATTCATTTCTTTCATCACCTTGGTTTTATGTTAAATCAGATGATATAGTGTATTTTAAAAAGGATACAAATAAGTTTGATAAAGATATCAGAAAGCGTGAACTACAAACAGTCGTGTCATTGGCTACATCTATTTTTTCCCTTGGTATTCTGGTTTTAAATCTAATAAAAAAGTAAATTAGGCATATAATGGAAGAGAATCAATTATTCAATGAAAAGCCTAATGATAGTACGCTTACTAATATCATTCAGAAGTATTTACCATTTTGGCCAATATTAATTTTGTCAATTTCAATTTCTGTTGGCCTTTCTTATTTATATTTAAGAACTCAGGTTCCTATTTATGTAGCATCTGCAAAAGTATTGTTGAAAGATCCGCAAAAAGGTACAGGTGATACAAAAGTGCTTGACGCATTAAATATTTTTAGCGAAAAGAAAATTGTTGAAAATGAAATTATTGTATTGAGGTCCTCTACTATTATGAAAGAGGTTGTTAAGTCATTGGATTTATACGCAAAAGTATATAAGGATGGTAATGTTTATTTAGAAGAGTTGTACGGCAAAAATATGCCATTTAAATTAATAGCATTACATAAAGAAAATATTGAGAATATCAATAAGTTAAATATTACTATTGACTGGAATCGCCGCGTTTTTAAAATCAATGATAAAGAAAATTCATTCGATTCGGTATTTAAATTAGGAAATAATTTATATACCATGGAGGTTAATCATACATATAAGACAATGTATGCTATAGAAAATTACATTTTGGATATACATTCTGTTGGAGAAGAGGCGTCCGCAATTATAGGATCATTAACAGCGGCTCCAATTTCTTATTCTTCTACAGTAATTGATGTAAAAATGGAATCTTCTGTTCCTGAAAAAGCAGCCGATATTTTGAATAAACTTTTTGAAGTTTATAATAAGTTTGGAATAGAAGATAAAAATCAAATGGCAATCAAAACACTAGATTTTATTGAAGACAGATTAAAGTCGGTTACTAGTCAATTAGATAGTGTTGAAAGAAATATAGAAGAATATAAATCTAAATATGATGTTATAAACATTAGTGATCAGGCTACTGCATATTTAAATAGCTTTAAAGAGTTAGACAAGGAAAATAGTATTCTTGATATTCAAATGCAATTATTGGATGATTTAAGTCGGTATGTTAATTCAAAACAAAATAAGGACGGTACAGTTCCCTCACTATTTTTATTAAATGATGAGACTTTAAAATCATTATTAGGGCAATTATATACCGGTGAATTTGAATTAGATAAAGCAAAGAAATCTGCTGGTGATAAAAGTGATCTTGTATTGTTGGCTGAACAAAAGGTAAATAGAATTAAAGCAGATATAAAGGAGAATATTATAAATGTTAAAAGAAACTTTAACATTCAGAAAGTAAATAATGAAAAGGCAATAGCTTCTAATAAATTATCTTATGCTACTGTTCCAAGTAAAGAGCGGGGTTTATTAGGAATAAGTCGTGAGCAAGAAATTAAAAATAATATTTATTCTTATTTGTTACAAAAGAGAGAAGAGACGGCTATGTCTTCCGCCTCCACCAGCGCAGATTTAAGAATATTAGAAAGTGGATATTCTCTTTTCCCAATTCGACCGGTTTCAAAAAATTATTATTGGTTTGGTCTAATAGCAGGCATTATTATTTTTTTATTTTATGTTCAATTGCGTGAGAAGATAAAAAATAAAATAATGTTTAGGAGTGATATAGAAAAAAAGACGACTATACCCGTTATTTCAGAAATACTACAATCGAAAACAAAAGATGTAATTGCCATCTATGATGGAAAAAGATCTGTCATTGCAGAACAGTTCAGAACATTGCGTACTAATTTAAATTTTTCAGGGTTAAATGAAAAAAATAACACATTGCTTATTACATCAAGTATCTCAGGGGAGGGTAAAAGTTTTGTAGCCATTAATTTAGCTATTAGTATTACGCTAACAGGCAAAAAAGTGGCATTATTAGAAATGGATTTACGTAAACCAAAGCTTAGTAATTATTTAAATATTGAGGTTGCTCCAGGAATGTCAAATTATTTAGTGGGCAATGCTAATGTTGAACAGATTATTAAACCTACACAATTTGAGAATTTATTTTTAGTTACGGCAGGTACAATTCCCCCAAATCCGACAGAATTGATTGGCAAACCTCAATTTGAAGAATTGATGATTAGATTAAAAAGCGATTTTGATTTTGTAATCATAGATACAGCTCCAATTGGTCCAGTTACTGATGCTCAAATTATTGCTAAACATGCAGACGTTTCTATTTTTATGGTAAGACATGATTATACGCCATTTCATTTTATAAAATTAATAGACGGTTTAAATAAAACAAAGAAGTTCAATAACATGTGTATTGTCTTTAACGGTATAAATCCGAGAGGAACTTCCTTTTTGAATTATGGATTTGGTGGATATGGAAATGGTTATGGTGAAGGATTTGGATATGGTTATGGTTATAGTAAATCATATAGCAGCTATTATGTAAAAGATAAGTCACAGCCAGGATATAATGACATAAGGAATCTAAAAGAACGCTTGACTAATTTATTTAAGAAGTAGTAATTATATTTTATAAAATAATTTTAAAAAAGTCTTCAGTTTATAATGTAACTGAGGACTAGCGAAGCTTTGTCAAATACAAAAGAAAATATTTTTTGGTACGTAGTATACACACGACCAAGGTGGGAAAAGAAAATCGCAAAAATTCTTGATAACAAAGGGTTAGAGAATTATTGCCCATTAAATAAAGTAAGTAAACAGTGGAGTGACAGAAAGAAAATTGTACTGGAACCTCTTTTCAAAGGGTATATATTCATAAAAATAAATGAATCTAATAAATGGGATATTAAATTAATCGATGGGATTATAAATTATGTCTATTGGTTAGGAAAACCTGCCAAAGTAAGAGATACTGAAATAAATACGATTAAAATGTTTTTAAATGAATTTGAAAATATTGAAATAGTAGATTCAAATTTAAGGCTACATACTAAAGTGGCTATTACTACAGGGATATTAATGAATTACAAAGGAATAATAGTAGAGGTCTTGGGAAATAAAGCAAGGGTGCAAATTGATAGTATGGGCATACAGCTAAGTGCATTAATTGAAAAGAGATCTTTAACGCCAATTAGTAATAGTTAATTTGAAAAAAAAGATTCATTTTTTAACATTAAATGTTTTTTCCAAAACAGGTGGAATAGAAAAGGTTTGCAGCATTATTGGAAAAGTATTAAATGATACTTTAAATGAGAAGGGTAATGATATTAAAATATATTGTTTACACGATGAAAAAAAAGATTCAAT
>CANICR010000021.1 GCA_947466405.1 Chitinophagaceae bacterium
ACTCTTTTAACAAAAAAACACTGATACAATATTATAATGCTATGGCAATGCGGCCTTCCACAACTGTAGAACTATCTGAGGCCCAAATTCCTGTTTTGCTTATTGTTGGACAATATGACAAAACCATGCCATTTAATGAATTAATAAGTCAATCTTATTTACCTAAGCAGACACATTTATATATCTTAAGGAATACTGGCCATATGGGAATGATTGAAGAAGCAGAAAAATCAACTACCATTTTAACTAATTTTTTGAACCATATTAATATCATATAAATAGCAGCATAATTAATTATCTTAGTGCTCAGATTGTAAACGTATAGATCCATTGAAAAAAAGTATATTAATATTATTTTTATCGATTTGCTGCTCTCAAGTAATATTTGCAAAGCATATTATTGGAGGTGAAATGATTTATGAATCTATTAGTAGTAATAGTACCTCTAGGACATACAGAATTACATTAATACTATTTAAAGATTCTATTGCAAATTGCACAAATTGTGCAGCAATGCCAGCCAGTGTTTTAATTGGAATATTCAATAACGATAATTCAAGCCTCGTAAATTCATTTACCATACCGAGAGATTCTTTAAGAGGACCGCTTGAAACAGATGCTAATATGCCTACCTGCATCATAAATGCTCCTACATTTAATTATTATGCGGGATTCTATTCCGTGATAATAACTCTGCCTAATAATGGGAATGGATATACTGCCGCCTATCAAACATGTTGCAGAATTTCTAACATTAATAACATTCAAAATGTAAGTACTGGTGCAAATGGCGAGGGTGCAACCTATTCAACCAATATTCCTGGTAACAATCAATTAGGCAATTCCTTAATGGACAATAGCCCTAAGTTTTCAAGAGTTATTTCTGTTGTTTGCTTTGACAACAACTTTTCATTAGATTTTAGTGCAAAAGATAAAGACAATGATTCATTAGTGTATTATTTTTGTGGTGGCTTTAATGGAGGACTAGCTACAGATGCCAATCCAATAATTCCTAGCACACCCCCTTATAATAATTTAACCTATCAAACTACATTCTCCGGCAATACTCCTCTTGGTGCAGCCGTTACAATAAACTCAAGGACTGGTTTTATAAGTGGGATAGCTCCTGCACCTGGGAAATATGTTGTATCGGTATGTGTATCATCCTATCGAAATGGTCAATATATTTCTACCCATCGAAAAGATTTTATCATCACAGTCGCTTCGTGTAATTTTGCTAGCGCCTCTCTTAATCCAGAATATATTACTTGCGATGGTCTATCTTATTCATTTAATAATCTTAGTAATTCTCCGTTAAACCTGACCTTTTTCTGGGATTTTGGCGACCCTAATTCTCTATCTAATAATACATCCACATTAGTAGCCCCTTCTCATACTTTTTCAGACACCGGAGTTTATCGTGTGAAATTGATTGTAAATAAAGACGACCCTGCATGTGCAGATTCTACTGAAACTATCATTAGGGTATTCCCTGGATTTATCCCAGGATTCAATTACCCAACATCTATGTGTAAAGCGGTTCCAATTAATTTTAGCGACAACACTTACGCTGCATATGGTGCCCCTTCTTTATGGCATTGGGACTTTGGATTAAACTCAAGTACATCTGATACTAGCAATTTATCTAACCCGATTTTTTCATACCAAGACACAGGAATTTATTTAGTGAAATTACTAGTCACAAGTAACAAGGGTTGCTTCGATTCAATAGCATTGCCTATTCATATTGTAGATCGTCCAAGTATAACCGTAACAAATGATACTATCATTTGCAAAATTGACGGATTACAATTAAATGCTTCAAGCTCAATTCCAAATGGCATTTTCACTTGGTCTCCCAATGTTTTTATCAACAATCAAAACATTTCAAACCCTTTTGTTTCACCAATTGTAAATACAACTTATTATGTAAACTTTTTACTAAACAACAACTATCCAAATTGCTCAAAAAAAGATTCTGTAAAAGTTCGTGTAATAGATACTGTTACACTATTTACAATAAAGGATACTATAATATGCAGGAACGATAGCGTAAGATTGATTACATTAGGCACTGCACTTCAATTCACTTGGTCACCTGCCAACAGTTTAAATAATGCATTTATCAATAGCCCATTAGCAACTCCAACCAGTCCTTCAACCTTATACACCGTTAAAGGCAATATCGGAAGCTGCTACACTACGAAATCATTAACGGTTACTACTATACCTTACCCTACTGCATATGCAGGGGCCGATACGACAATTTGTAGAGGCAGCTCTGCATATTTACATGCGAGTGGTGGCATAAAATACACTTGGGATCCAACTTTATTTTTAAACTTTTCTACTGTTTCAAATCCAATTTCAATTAGCCCTATAGGTGACTACATTGATTATATTGTTTACGTGTATGATACCATGGGTTGTCCAAAACCAAGTAAGGATACTGTTCGAGTTAATATAGAAAACATTAGTATAGATGCAGGCACTCAAGACACTTCTATAGTTTCTGGCCAGCCATTACAATTAAATTCAACAGTATATGGCGCATTAAGTAGCGTTATTTATAATTGGAGCCCCAATACTATATGGTTAAATGCAACAAATATTCCAAACCCAATAGCCAATACACAAGGTGATATTACCTACTATGTAAATGTGAAAAGCAGTATTGGTTGTACCAATAAAGATTCAATTAATGTGAATTACTATACTGTTTTGCCTGATTTTTTTGTTCCAAACGCATTCACTCCAAATAATGACGGACTAAATGACATTATAACACCATTAGCATTAGGATTAAAAAGTATCGAATCCTTTAAAATATATAATCGCTGGGGTGAACTTATGTTTTACACTGCTGAATTAGGGAAAGGTTGGGATGGGACTTTTAAAGGCAAGCCACAAGATATTGGCACCTATGTATGGCAAGCAAATGGGATCGATTATAAAAATATCCATCTAAAAAGAAAAGGGACAGTTATACTAATACGCTAGTTCGGAATTTTAAAACCGAAATACTTTATACAAATAATTTTATGAATAAAATAGTATTAATCACGGGTGCTACTTCAGGAATAGGTGAAGCATGTGCCGAAATATTTGCGTCAAATAAATTTGATATTATTATTACAGGAAGAAGAAAAAGTAAACTAGCTGAATTGAAAATTTATTTAGAAGATAAATACAATATCAATGTACTCGAACTCTGTTTTGATATTCAAAACAGACATGAAGTGTCCGCTTCTATAGATAGCCTACCGGAAAAATGGAAAAAAATAAATATTCTTATCAACAACGCTGGCCTTGCTCTTGGAAGAGACAGCTTTGAAAATGCCTCTGTGACAGATTGGGAAACAATGCTGCAAACCAATGTGAATGGTTTGATTTATGTGACAAAAAAAATAGTTCCATTTATGATTGCCAGTAAAGCTGGGCATATTATTACTATTGGATCTATTGCTGGAAAAGAAGTTTATGAAAATGGCAATGTATACTGTGCAAGTAAATTTGCCGTTGATGCCATTTCGAAATCCATGAGAATTGATTTATTGAAATATGGAATTAAAGTAACCGCCATTCATCCAGGTGCTGTAGAAACAGAGTTTTCAATTGTAAGATTTAAAGGAGATAAAGAGAAAGCAGATAAGGCTTACTTGGGATATACGCCATTACAAGCAAAAGATATTGCAGAAAGTGTTTTCTATACAGCAAATTTACCTAAGCATGTTTGTATTAATGAATTAATTATTACTTGTACAGAACAAGCTAATGCCACTTACTTTAACAAAAAGGCTTAGCCAATAAGTTACCTAATTTACTGAGCTAATGAAATCCTTATTTGAACGCCTGCCCTTGTATTGGTTGAAGGTGCACTGGAAGAAATATACGGCATTATTTTTCTTTGATCAAAATACAGTTTTATATTAACCCTGCTATTTAAGAAATAATCAATTGTAGGGTTAATTGAAATCTCTTTACTTCCTCCTGTTGCAAAGTTGTTATCCTGATCAAGGTGACTATTTGAAGTAACATTATCCCTAATTCTGAAATCAATTCTGAAGTTAATTTCATTATCTAATTTTGAAGAATTACTTTTGCTTAAAAAAGCGGGAAGTTTTAATCCTCCAAATAATTTCAACCCTTTTTTTCGATAACCGCCGCCAATACTATATTCCGTTGTCCTAACCTCACTCAATTGAAAGTCATTTAAACTTAAACTCAATTGCCTTGATTTAGTATATTCAAATTTACCTTGAAACTGATTTACAAACATCATATCAATTCCAATCAAAGGTGAAAATTGTTCTTGTATTGAAATATTTGGAATCAAGAAATAAGGAATAAAATTCCTAGAACCTGTGTCATAAAAGGAAGGATAACCGTATCTAGATACATCCTGATATAATAATGCAGAAGTAAATCCATTCATACTTATATTACCAGTGTAACCATGAGACAATGTAAGGGATGAGAATATTTTATCGAATGGTTTTATTTTATTTAATCCATTATAATCCAACTTCCAATTTAGTTTTGGTAAAATTGATTTAAACGGATTTGATCTGAGATTTTCATTACGCTGATTGATAAGTGAAACATTATTAGGATCCTGCCCTGTATAAGCTGCAATGAATGATGGCACTAATACATCAACCGCATATTTTCCATACCCATAATAAAACCCATCAGCCCCTACATTTTGGCTTGAGCTATACGGATTTAATTTCCCTAATCTTTCAGATAGTATAACTCTATTATTTTGAAATGTTTTAAATGTTTCAGAAACCCTGTTTGGATTAAATTTTCCGAATAGTGTTTTATAGGATATATAAGTAACATCAAATCCACCACCAGCATAAGGATTTAAATGCATGAATTTTAAATTTTGCCCCCCAGAAGTGTCAATAAACCTGAATGTTTCGCTATAGTTCTTACTAAATGTTTTACTCAGATTTAATGTAATATTCAAATCTCGGATTGGTTCAAGCTGTGCAGTAAAAGATATTTTTTGATCATAATTCTGTTGGATCAAAGAATTGAAATTTGTATCCTTAGTTATTATACCTTCTGCAGATTTCCTATTAAGCCATGAAGTGTCCGGTTGTTTTCCTAAAATAAAATCAAAGCCGGGTGACATGCTATTGAAATTTTGTCCAAAAAACTTTGTACTATCCATGTAGCCTGGTAAACGAGTATTCGCATTCTCAGCAATAGAAATATTGGCTTGCTTTAAACTTGTTAATAGTTTTCCAAAAACTCTAGCGCCTCCACTTAAATAAGGAACAGCACCTTTATCGATTGTCTTTTTTGTTTTCCATACTTTTTTACCTGATCTAACCAATACTGAGTCTTTGGTTTTAGTAACTCTATTTTTCCATCTTTCTTTGTTTTCAATATCAGAAGGTTGATCTAATTGACGCAACCAAATCGATTTCTGATATATTTTATTAAAATCCATTTGCATCGTAGCTTCCTGCTGTCGACCATTTTCTAAAAAATTACCTAAATCAATTGCAAGACGAGATGCGCCAATCCATTTATACACTGATTGATACCTTATATTAACTGTTGTCCAATCTAACAAAGGGAATTTATTAGTCGGTAATAAATATGAAAAATTAGCCGTTTGATTAAAAACAGTATTCCTTCCTCCTTTTGAAAAATTTGCCCATACCGTATCTTTCTTTTCCTTAGTATTTAACCTACCAGCAGGCTCATCCACCCTAGAATTATTAGTAGCATTATAATCGAAATTTAATGACTTAGTAAAATTCCATCTCATGATGTAATCACGCTGCATAGTAAAATACTTATCATAAGTTTCTGGAATAGCATAGGATGTTTGCCCAATTGTTCTTGGAAGTATCGCGCCAAATTGTCGGCTGATATCTGCTCTAAAACTTAATTGAGAGGGGAGATAACTGAAGTTAAAATCCTTAATCAGATTAAACCATTTTGTTTTTGTTTTTCTAAACAATCCCTTGAATGGCTCTATATACTTAGGCTGTAATGAATAATTATATCCTAGTGCCCCCCTGTGCTTTGTGACTTCATTTCTTTCAATTAAAGGATTATGATTTTCCGTTTTTATATATGAATAACTTACGTCAATATTTTCAATATCGTATATCTTCGGTGGCTTACCATTGGTTTTATTTTTTCTTACATTGGTAAAATTGAGTGTTTTGATTGAGGTGAAATCGATTGCATTATTTCGAATAGAGTCTCTGATTGATTTTGTTGGACTAGTACGTAATTTTTCTTTCAACTTTATATCCATATCGTATGGATCATATTGCGGAGCACTAGTTGTTTGAGAATAACTAGCATATACAGGAATGGAAAGCCCAGTTTTAGTAGGTAATAATTTTCCTAATTCAAGATTTGTAGCAATGTCAAATTGAAGAAAATCATCTCGGAATCTTTCTGCTACCCGTTGTTCTATCGTTCCAAATCCCTTTGAATGTGTATTTGCTGACACAGACACTGTTCCGAGATCAGCTAAATTCATGTCTACCCTTCCAAGTGCTGCCCAGCCTCCAACTTCATTTATAGAAGAGAGTCTTAATTCATTAAACCATACTTGACCACATGCCCCTTGTGAAGTTGAATTTTCTACACCCAACAAAATCCCTCTTATCTCGCCAAGATTTGGATTTCCAATTACCGAATATACTTGACCGTTATCTTGTAATTGACGGAATATATTTCCAATGCTTGTGCTGGATAAATTTCTTGCCTGCTTAATTTTCGTTAAAGTTTCCAAATCCAAATCCATTGAATTAGAGGGATACCACAAAGAGTCATTATATTCATCAGAGTCTGGATTTAATCCAGAATTTAAAGGTGTGAGCATTAAAGGGATTCTTACCTCATAATAATTACTAACAAAATCAGTACCTAATCTAATTACCGCAGTTAAATCTTTATTAGCAATTGTATTGGCAGGATTTTGCGCTTGTTCAGCATGGATATACATCGACAATTTCCTGAACTGTCTTATATCTCTGTTCGCAAATGTTTGGAAAACTCCTTTTGCATCTGATTTTTGCAAATTACAAAAAGTCAAACTCATCGACTGCTCATTTTGCAAAAGATTTACACCATTATTACTTAATGTTTGAACACGCTTTATATCTTTTGGTGTTCTATAAGGAAGTGGCAATCTTGAATCGTTTTCTTCGATATTAACCGCTTCAATATTATACGGCGTGGCTGAAGTTGCAGCATATAATCCAGTTGAATCTAGTTTGTATTTAAACTTACGCCAAACATTCCTTGTTAATTGCAATACGCCAAAACGCAAAGCGACGCTATCATCAAAATCTGTTAAAAACATTCTCATAAAGCGGATTGACTTGAAATCAGGAATATTACCTACTTTTCTTTCATAGTTTCCAATGGGAATTCTGAATTGATACCAAGTTTCGTTTCTAGTGGTTCCATTTACTAGATTAACAGCCACTTCTTTTTTGTCAACAATAAAGTTATTACCTATGATCATTTCTATGGCATCTTTTGGCTTGATGTCAACAGCATATTGAAAGTATTCTTCTGTTTCATTTAGCGTATTGTCCCTATTCAAATCCTCTACATCTGGATACATGGTAGCTGCAGAAGAAAATTGCCCCCCATTTGAAATAGGAGAATTGCCTTCCATACCATTGTAGTTTTTATATCTAGAAAGAATACCATCACTGCCTGAAAATCCGGCATCCCTATAATTTTTATAATCATCAGAAGATGGGTCTTTTAAAGCATCTTGATATATTTTAGAATTAACGCCAAAGCTTGTGGCTAAATTAGCAAGATAAGCAGATTGAGTATTTACTTCTCCAGTATCACTTATCCCATCAATACCAACGTCTTGGTATAAACGATCGTCCGGCGTATTGCTAAATGCATTTGTAACTTGTATTGGATTGCGTGGAACCCTTCCCCAAACGGTAGCGTCTGTAGGCGAAGGAATATTTGGAGTATTTAATCCATTTTCATAAAACCTTTTTCCGTCTTTTAAAATATCTTCAGAAACATTCCCTAAATTAAAATATAATTTTCCGCCATTAGAATTTGCAAATTGCGGAAGTATGTAAGGGTCTTGCATCCAAAATTCAATAAACTCAATATTACTTGATTCGAAATCGGGCTGATCAATACTACGCATGATTCCACCGAATTTTGATTTCGGATAAACTAATTTTCCATCAGCAGTTAATGAGTCTCTATTGTCTAAAAAATTATACGGCCCTCTTTCTTTTGGATAATACGCCAAGTCAAAAGTCACTAATTGGTTTTCTCCAAAGCCAGTTGTTCGCTGTGGAAAAATTTCTTTCTGATACACCTGCCTTACCCTAGGATCACTTAACTCATTTCGGTCAGTGATGGGATTATTTTGTGCATCTTTTTGTTGGAAAGTTTGTTCTATTTGATACCAGGCTAACTTTGCCCTGTTTTTTCCATAATTTAAATTATTACTTGATGTTGCTTCCGGAAATAAATCAACTCCATTGTTATTCAATGCATGAGCCGGCACTGAGGCTAATGCCCAACTTACCAAAGGAAATCTTAAATCAATTCCTGACTTACTTCCTTCAAAATCATCAATATAAACAACTCCATTATTTCCTCGTCCAATTTGTGGAGCATGACCAGGCTGAAGATATGCACCTTCGCCATAAAAATTAATGGTTGATAAAGCAGTAGTTTTGTAAATAGGCAATTTGTCTAATATTTTTGTCAGCCTCGGTATATCTTTTCTATAATTTACGTCAATCCCATACATTGAATTTCGAATTGGTTCTTCGTTGAAATTAACTTTTGTAAAAAAAGGTCTTTCTCCTAAACGAACCATTGTTGCGCCAAATGACAATTGCTGCTTTGGTGTACTTTTTGCCAAATAATCAAACCTTAAGCCAAGAAAATTTTTCTGTTGCAAACCAAATGTTGCATTGTTTTCAAAATCTACTTGAACTGGCAATCCCGCATTTAATATAGCCTGATTGATCATTTTAATTGTACCCAAATCATAATTAATATCATAATCAATTCCTTCTTGCAAGATTCTGCCACCAGATGTAACTCTAACAGAACCTTTTGGAATATTATATCCTATACTGATGTCAGAAGAACCAGAAGTTTTTGCTGTACCCTTTAATAAAAAACGATTAAGATTTGGAAGCTGCTGAGCTAACGATTTAATAGAATCATACAAAGCAAAAAATAGTGTATCGCTTGCCGCTATTGGCACTGTATTGTAAATGTTCTTAGCTAAATCTCGCCCAAATGGTTCTAATACTGGGAACACTATCCTGCTGTATTGTGAATAAACAGTAAACCCTTCCACATAATCAAATACTCCATCAGGCTGAGGATCGAGTTGACTATTTAATCTATCCAAATTCACCAAGGAAATAATTGGCGCCCCTGAATTCTTATCACCAAATGGCACATATCGTTTAGCTCCAAGACCCGGCTCCTGATATAAAACATCTAACTTAAAATCAGTTGGGGACAATGTTCCATATCCAATAGAGTACACATTTTTCATCATCAATTTCCATACAGGCAAATTAGGCCGCTGTGATGTTGCTTTTAGTAATTTTAAAAAAAGTACTTTTTGTGAAGCGGAACTACTATCTGGTGGAACATCTTGAGAGAACTCTCCTACTTGATAAATCTTTCCTTTATAGGTATATTGATACGATACGCCAAGCACTTCATCTGTTTGAAGTGGCTGACTCAATGATAACATACCTATTTGTTTGTTATAAGTATATTGGGTTGAATCAAGTTTTCTTGCAAAGGTCTTTTCAAAATCCTGAACAGGATTCAATTGAAGATTAATTAAGTTATTGTATACAAAAGAAGAATTCCTGGCATTAGGTTGATTGAGTATTTTTGTCAACAGATTATTACTGCCGTTAAAAGGGGTAATAACAGCCGTATTTGTTTGATCAATAATGGGCGGTCCTAAAAAAGGATTTGATTCAGCTAGATCTGCTAATGCAACGATATCTCTTGTTTCAGTAGTGGTGCCGTTTTTATTAGTTACCCACACTTCCATTCGTAAAATCTGAATAGGAGAAATGATGGCTGGAAGATTCGATAATACTTTGTTGTAATTATCTTTAAAATACTGCCCAACAAGGAAATGCCTGTTTTCTTCATACTCATCGGCCTTAATTTCAAATGGATTGGCAGCCGTTCCTCCTTGTAAATTTACATTTTGCCTTTGAGACTTTTGATTAGCCAACACTCCAGTTATATAAAGTTTACCGAATTGCAATTGCGTTTTCAATCCAAACAACTGCTGTGCTCCTGGAATTAATGTTCCTTTTGCGGGAAACGAAACATTACCTGCTTCAAATCTTTTTAGTAATTCATCGCTTTGGCCTGAATAATCTAACTTGAATTGATTATCTAAATCCAAATTAGCCAAAGTATTGTAGTTTATCGGGAATTTTAATTTATCGCCAATATTTGCATTCACACTCATCTGAGCATTCATCTGAAAATCCATTCCTCCGTTTTTTCTTGCTCGTTCTGGAAGCGTAGGATTATCAATTTTTTGCCCCATATACCCTGCCGTAATATCTACATTTCCTTGAGGAATTATTTCTATTTTACCATTCCCAAATAATCTATTAAACAAATTATCCGTTAATGATAACTTTGGTTTTAATAATTTTCCACGATTTAAGATACTAGTAGTATTGGTTCTTTTTTTAAAATAATCGATTTCAGCTTTACGATTTATTATTTCCCAATATTCATCAAATGAATATGTTACGGGAGTTCTAAAAAATTGATTACCAATTTTTTCATAAACAACATACCGCTTAGATTCATAGTCATACACCACGGAATCCATTTGATTGCTAGGTTGAAACGAATTAAATATGTTATAATTATTACCAGAGAGATCATCGCCTCTTCTGTCTGAAATAGGATAAGGCAATTGCTGGCCAGGGTTTACAGCAGTGTCTTGACGAAAGGATGCTATTATTATTGAGCTTCTTCCATAAACGGAAAAATGACTGCCTATTAATAAAAAAGCCGTGCAAACGCTTAAAATTATTAGCGTTTTTTTTGATTTTATGTTAAACAACATTCAGCGAATTAGTTAATGTAGATTTTTTATCAAATGGCTTTCAATGCTTTTTTTATTAACTCTTCTAAATTTGAAATTTCGGGTTCTAAACGAATTATCTTTTGAATTGACAGCTCTGCTTGATTTCTAGAAATACCTAATGCCATTAATACATTTAATGCATCTTGATCTATACTGTTATTTACAGCAATAGCTGATCCTGATGATGAAAGGTGCTTCCCTACTTTATCTTTCAACTCTAAAACTAATCTTTCTGCTGTCTTTTTTCCAATGCCCTTTACCCCTTCCAATAATTTAACATTTCCCTGAAGAATGGCTTTCGATACCTCCTCGGGCTTAATAGAAGACAGCATCATCCTAGCAGTTGACGCGCCTACACCGGATACACTTATCAACAATAAGAAAATTTCTTTTTCTTCTTTTTCGGAAAAACCGTACAACACATGTGCATCTTCTTTAACCTGCATATAAATATACAACCTACCCTCATTCATTTGTTGAATATTAGAGTATGTGTTTAAGCTTATATTAACCTCATACCCAACACCATTAACGTCAATGTATACTTGAGCCGGACTTTTATAACTGAATTTTCCCTGCAAATATGCGTACATAATATCAAAATCTATCAACAACGAAAATAAGGAAATAATGCCAGCAAATTAGTTAAAAAACACGTCAAGTTATTTTACCTTAAATTTGCCGAATCTAACAATATAAAAATAAGTGATATTTATGGAAAAAACATACGCCGCCATTACTGCCGTTGGAGCATTTGTTCCGGAATTTCGTTTAACTAATAAAATCCTAGAGACTATGGTTGATACTACCGATGAGTGGATTAAAACACGTACAGGTATCGATGAAAGAAGGATTTTAAAAGGGGAAGGATTGGCTAGTAGCGATATGGGCGTTGAAGCAGTTAAAGATCTATTAAGTAAAAGAGGCATTAGCCCAGAAGAAATTGATTGTGTGATATGTGCAACCGTTACTCCAGATATGTCATTTCCCGCAACCGCAAATATTATCAGTGATAAAGCCGGAATGAAAAATGCCTTTGGCTTTGATGTTAGTGCCGCATGTTCTGGATTTTTATATTCACTTACTTTAGGAACTTCCATGATTGAATCTGGGCGATATAAAAAAATCATTGTAATTGGAGTTGATAAAATGAGTTCAATTGTAGATTATACCGATAGAACTACTTGTATTATTTTCGGCGATGGTGCCGGGGCGGTACTATTAGAAGCAAATAATGAAGGTGTAGGCATATTAGATAGCATCTTAAAAAGCGATGGAGCTGGCAGAAATTATTTACGATTAAAAGCAGGAGGATCTCTAAAGCCAGCTTCTGCTGAAACCGTAATTGCTAAAGAACATTTTCTATATCAGGAAGGACAATCTGTATTCAAATTCGCAGTTAAAGGAATGGCCGATGTTAGCTTCGAACTAATGCAAAAAAACAATTTAACCGCAGACGATATTTCCTGGCTTGTGCCACACCAAGCAAATTTAAGAATCATTGATGCTACCGCTAATAGAATGAACTTGCCAAAAGAAAAAGTAATGATCAATATTCAAAAGTATGGCAATACCACAGCTGCTACTATTCCACTTTGTTTATGGGAATGGGAAAAGAAATTACACAAAGGAGAGAATATTATTTTAGCTGCATTTGGTGGTGGTTTTACCTGGGGTGCCACCTGGGTGAAATGGGCTTATGATACTAAATAATATCTTAACTTATAAAATAATTAATTGGACTAATTTATACAAAACGTTGAATCTCTAATTTAGTAAAAATGATTAAGGCTTATACCGTTCTGTTATACCTGTTAACCTATATTCCATGTGAAGCTCAATTCAATCGTTATATAGTTAAATTTAAGAACAAGTCACTGACACCTTATTCTCTTAACACTCCTCAAAATTTTCTATCGGATAGAGCAATCAATAGAAGAAACAAATATGGGCTTTTATTTGACAGTACTGATTTACCTATAACACCTGCTTATATCGATAGTATTCGTTTATCCGGCAACGTGACTATACTGAATTTATCAAAATGGCTTAACCAGATTTCAATTTCAACAGCTGACCCTTCTGCACTAAATAGAATAAATAATTTTCCTTTTGTTGTTCAAACTGTTGCCATTGCCCCAAGATTATCTTCGCCTTTAACAAGGAGTAAAGTTGTTAACAGCTCTAATAATATTCAACTGAACAACACTCATCGGATTAATAATATTACCGATTTCTACCAATATGGAGAATCGAATAATCAAGTAAAAATTCACCAAAATGATTTTCTTCATAATCATGGATTTAGAGGGAATGGCATGCAGCTAGCACTCATTGATGATGGGTTTTACCATTACAATTCGCTACCCACATTCGACAGCATAAGATTATTAAATAAAATTCTAGACACTTGGGACTTTGTCGACAATGAATCCAGCGTTTCTGAAGATGATGCACACGGAATGGAGTGCTTAAGTACTATTGCCGCAAATATGCCAGGAGTATTTGTTGGAACTGCTCCTGAAACTTCTTTTTATTTATTTCGTTCAGAAGATGCAAATAGCGAATATCCAATTGAAGAACATAATCTATCATCAGCCGCTGAAAGAGCTGATAGTGCTGGGGCTGATATTTGCTCCATTTCTTTAGGTTATACTACTTTTGATAATCCAATTTTTGATCATCTTTACAGTGATTTAAATGGCCATACCACGATGAGTGCTCAATCGGTTAATTTAGCTGCGAAAAAAGGTTTATTAATGATTATAGCGGCCGGTAATGAAGGAAATTCATCATGGCATTACATTAGTACTCCCGCAGACGCTGATAGCGGATTTGCTGTTGGGGCCGTAGATACACTTGGCAACGTAGCCAACTTTAGTAGTTATGGCCCAACGAGTGATGGGCGTATAGCCCCATCCGTTACCTCTGTAGGATGGAACGCTGTTATTGCAAATACATTCGATGGATCACCTACTTTCGGAAACGGAACCTCTTTTGCTTGTCCTAATATGGCTGGAGTGGCTACCTGCTTATGGCAAGCATTTCCAGAAGCAACTAATATGGATATCATGAGGACACTGAAAGCAAGTGCATCAAAATCAAATTCTCCAAATAATCGCATTGGATTTGGGATTCCAAATGCAAAAAAAGCGTTTGTTATTCTTCAAAAAAAATATTTCACGGCTCAATCAAGTATCGATCAATGCAATGCAGTATTTAACTTTTCAGTAAAAGTCGATAATACAATGAGTCTTGAAATTGAAAGAAAATTATCGACAGACAATAATTATGTTAGCATTACTTCGTTAACAAACAATCATCCATTCGTGTATTCCAATTTTTCTTTTTCTGACAATTTATCGTCTATCGAAAACATGAATATTTGGTATCGATTTAAAATGATTATCAATACAGACTCTACTTATTTTCTTGATAGTGTCCTGATCTTTAAAGGCAAATGTTGCAACGCGAATTTTAAAATAACTAACCAAACTCGTCAGATAAATTGCATGCCAGATTACCATAATGATTCAGCGACTTCTCATTTTTGGAATTTTGGCGATGATCAATTCAGCACTCTAGAAGCTCCCACTCATAATTATAGAAATTGCGGAAATTACCTTATCACCCATATTGTTCAAAGACACGATAACAATGGATTAATAATATGCTCAGATAGCGCATTTGAAAATCAGGAAATTATACTTGACAATAATTATATTTATCCAAATCCCGTAAAAAACTTACTGAATATCGATATAAAATGCCCACTGGAAGGAGAAAAGAAAATTGTACTTCAAAATATGTTAGGGCAAACTTTTTTATTCAATGGGCAATCCATTGACATGTCACCATTTCCAAAAGGCATATACTTTGTTTCCATTTTTGTAAACAATAAAAAAATATTTTCAAAAAAAGTATTAAAGTGGTGATTTTAAAACAGCCACAAACATTGTGTCCGCTTCTTGCTCATATCCTTTTAGGTATTCCATTTTTAGCACTTCAACCGAATAATTAATTTTCAAAAACTCAACCACGTCTTCATTTTCTTCTTTAAAAACTGAACAAGTAATATAGAATAGCAAACCGTTATTCGCAATATGCTGAATAACATTGGCTACAATCTCTTTTTGCTGATTAACAAATACTGGCAACTTCTTTTTACTAAAACTGAAATGTTGCTCTGGTGTTCTGCTCCAGGTTCCACTTCCACTACAAGGCACATCACAAACTACAATATCAAATTTTTCAGAGGGCGATAGCCCAGATTTTACCGAGATATCCTGTGCGAATTTTTTATACATATTTACGCCTGCCTCCAATGATCTGCTTGATAAATTTTTTAATATACTTACTCTATTATCAGATACCGTTAGTTTAATATTTCCTTTAAATATATCATGAAGCAAAATAGACTTCCCCCCACTGGCAGCACAAGTATCCCATATGCTTACTTTCGATTGATTAGACTTCAGCAAATCACTTTCCAATAAAAAATCGAAAACTTTTTGTGAATTATAGTCTTGAATTACAACATCTTTATTTATTCTTAAGCACTTATCCAAGGATACCCCATTAATTATTTTTAAAGTACTTTCTGCAATTGTTTCATACTTAATTTCAGCTTTATCAAGTGCGTTAATCACAGCAATATGCTTTTTAGGCCTGATTCTTACAAATAAAGCTGGCTGAATTAAAAAAGATTTCGAGTATGCGATAGCATCAATCTGATCTGACAAATAATTATCGAATGCAAAAAACTGCTCTGTATCAATTTCAAGGTGTCGAATTTTTTCTGGAATACCCAAATGAATCAACCTATTTAAAGCAGGAGACAATACTGAAAGGAATTCGCTTTCCTTCTTTTCGCAAAGGAAAATCGAAAACAAAATAGCCTGATCGATAGGCGTTTGTTTGTCAAATAGTTTTGCGCACCTAAAATAATGATAACAAACAGCACTGATTATTTTCCTGTCTTTTGATCCGAATTTTTTTTGTTGGGAAAAAAATAATTTTAAATGTTGCGACAATGGGATTCCTAGATTATAGGATTCTATAAGCTTAACTGAATTAGATAAGTGAGAATGAAATCTACTCATGAAAAAAATCCCGCGATGAGCGGGATAATATTATTTAAGTGAAAAGATTATAATTCAAGTAGTGCGTCAATAGGATCTTTGCCAAACAACATTAATGAAGGATTTTCTAAAAGCTGCTTGACCCTTACTAAAAAGCCAACTGATTCTCTGCCATCAATAATTCGATGATCATAGCTCAACGCCAAATACATCATCGGTTTAATAACCACGTTGCCGTTTTCTGCCATTGGCCTTTCTACGATATTATGCATGCCTAATATGGCGCTTTGAGGAATATTGATGATAGGCGTACTCATCATAGAACCGAAAATTCCTCCATTAGTAATTGTAAATGTTCCACCAGACATTTCTTCAATGGTCAACTTGTTATTTTTAGCTTTTGTTGCTAAGTCAATAACAGCAGCTTCAATTTCCGCCATACTTAAACTTTCCGTATTCCTGATAACAGGAACAACCAATCCTTTTGGAGCACTAACAGCAATGGATATATCACAATAATCATGGTATGCAATACTTTCCCCATCGATATATGCATTCACCGCTGGAAATTCTTGTAAAGCATAGCAACATGCTTTTGTGAAAAAACTCATAAACCCTAAGTTTACGCCATGCTGTTCTTTAAATTTATCTTTATGCCTTTTTCTGATTGCCATAATTGCACCCATGTCTACTTCATTAAATGTAGTAAGCATAGCTGTAGTGTTTTTCGCTTCTACCAACCTCCGACTCACCGTTTTTCGCAAATTACTCATCTTCTCCTGACGGCTATTTCTGCTAAACATCTCTACCCCAGATTTTCTTCCAGGATTTGATAACGCTTCTAATACATCTTGTTTAATTATTTTTCCATTAGAGCCAGATGCGGTAATTTTTTTACTGTCAATCTTTTTATCAGCAATTATTGCAGCCGCAACAGGCGTTGCTTTGATATCTGATGTCGCCACTTCCTTCTTTGATGCAACTTCAACAGCTGTCTCTTCCTTTTTTGGCGGAGCAGGAACTTCTTTAGGTCTAGTTGCATTAGTATCAATAGTACAAACTAAATCTCCTATGTTTAATGTATCGCCTTCTTTAGCAACCTGTTTAATAGCCCCCGCTTGTTCAGCATTAATTTCAAATGTAGCTTTTTCACTTTCTAATTCTGCAATCACTTCGTCCCTTTCCGCCCATGCACCATCTTCCTTATGCCATTTCACAAGGGTTACCTCGCTAATACTTTCACCAACTGTAGGAACTTTTATTTCAATTGACATCTATAATATTTTTTGTAAGCGAATTTCGGATAAAATTGAGGATTTTAAAAATGAAATATTCAGAAGTGAATAAAAACCAATGAAATACCGCTCATTTTGTAGATAAATACTCAAAATGAGGTTTGAAGGACTTTATTTTTTCATAATTTATGGGAAAAAGGGGAGTAAAATAGCCGATTTGCCTCGATTTTTCAATGAAATTTACTACATTTGCAACCCCGTTAAAAAACCACGGGATTTTATTTTATGTCATTTAATATTTTCAAACACCTAAACGCAGATGAACAGGAGCCAATGTCTTCTTCAGAAGTAGAAGCTACTGCGACAACAAACGAACCTGTTTCAGCAAAAGCTGAAAAAATACCCGTTATTGAAACCGCGCACGACGATTTTGATTGGAGTCGCGATAAACGTAACGTAGTTGCTTATTCAAAAGATGAAAAAGCAAAATACGATTCAGTGTACGACAACACTTTCAAACAAATCAATGACGGAGAAATGATTCAAGCAACTATTGAGTCATTAACTAAAACTGATGCTGTTGTAAACATTGGTTTTAAAAGTGATGGCTTGGTTTCTTTAAATGAATTTAGAGATATTCCAGGTGGTATTAAAGTGGGAGACATTATCGAAGTAATGGTAGTTGAGAAAGAAGACAGAGAAGGCAACTTGCATTTGAGCCGTAAATCTGCTAGAATCACAAGAGCCTGGGAAAGAATTATGGAAGTTAACAAAACCGGCGAAATTGTTACTGGCTTGGTTACCAGCAAAACAAAAGGTGGTTTAATTGTTGATGTATTCGGCATGGAAACCTTTTTACCAGGATCTCAAATCGATGTTAAACCTGTTACTGATTATGATCAATTCGTTGGTAAAACAATGGAATTTAAAGTGGTTAAAATCAATGAGACTATTAAAAATGCAGTAGTATCTCACAAGGCACTAATTGAAAGTGATATTGAAGCTCAAAGAGCTCAAATCATTGGAAAACTAGAAAAAGGTCAGGTATTAGAAGGCACTATCAAAAACATCACCGATTTCGGCGCATTCCTTGATCTAGGTGGATTAGATGGATTATTATATATCACTGATATTTCATGGGGACGTATTAATCATCCTACAGAAGTGTTAAAACTAGACCAGAAATTGAATGTAGTGGTTCTTGATTTTGATGATGATAAAAAACGTATCAGTTTAGGTTTAAAGCAATTGACTCCTCATCCATGGGATACATTAGCTGAAAGCTTAAAAGAAGGCGAAATTATCAAAGGTAAAGTGGTAAACATTGAAGATTACGGAGCATTCCTTGAAATTATGCCTGGTGTTGAAGGATTGGTTCACGTAAGTGAAATTACATGGGCTAATACACCTATCAACGCAAAAGAGTTCTTTAAATTAGGCGATGAGCATGAAGCTAAAGTTGTAACCTTAGATAAAGAAACACGCAAAATGAGTCTTTCAATCAAACAAATGACGGAAGATCCTTGGAGCACTATCGAAAATAGATTCCCAGAACAAAGTCGTCATATGGGAACGGTTAAAAACATCACTCCTTATGGTGTTTTTGTTGAACTTTCTACCGGTATTGGCGGAATGATTCACATCAGTGACCTTAGCTGGTTAAAGCGTTTCAATAACCCTAATGAATACACTAAGGTTGGAAAAGAAATTGAAGTGATTATTTTAAGCATCGACAAAGAAGGACGCAAACTTCAATTAGGACACAAACAAATTGAAGAAGATCCATGGAATTCACTTGAAACTGTTTTCACAATTGGATCTATTCATGAAGGAACCGTAACTAAGAGAGATGAGAAAGGCGGCGTTATTCAACTTCCTTATGGATTGGAAGGATATGCACCTGCTCGTCATTTGATGAAAGAAGATGAAAAAATGATTGCAGCTGATGAAGTAGCTAAATTTATGGTTATTGAATTTGATCGCAATGATAAACGCATCTTATTAAGTCATACTCGTTTATGGGAACAAGAAAAAGAAGAAGAAAAACAAGTTGAAATAAAAGAGAAAAAAGCTGAAATAGAACAAACTAAAAAAGCAGTAAAAAATATTCAATCAAAAGTTGAAAAAACTACACTGGGTGATTTAGGTGTTTTAGCAAGCCTTAAAGCTAAAATGGATGGCGAAGAATCTTCTACAGAAGGAGATCAGCCAGCAGCTGAGTAATCTTTATTGATGAACTTACAAACCCGGCCTATTGATAGCCGGGTTTTTTTATTCCCTTAAAACATTGCTACAATAATAGCAGTTTCCCAGAACCAAGTCTTCGCTCTGCCGCATCTGTTAGTTCAATAAAATACAGCCCCTTGGCTTTTCCTTTTAAATCAACTTCCATATTTCCAAATGGTATATTTATTTGATAGATTTTCTTATACACTTTCAACCCTTTTGCATCATAAATATTTATAGTCCTGGGATTCGAAACCCCTGAGTACTTATTATTATAACTAATTTGAAATATCCCATTACTTGGATTCGGATAAATGAATAAACTAGTATTGAAAGAATCGCTAATTACAATAACATTACTAGTAGCACTTGTACAACTATTGCTATCTGTTACTATTAATGAATATTTTCCTAAAGAAAAAACATCCACCACCTTAGTTGATTGAGTAGCACCCAATATGTTTAATCCATCAAGTTTCCATTGGTATAAAAGCGTAGGACTGCTAGAATAAAGAACGCTTGAATTTAGTGTAGTATGTATACCTGGGAATAAAAATAAATAGGGAGTCGCGTTGATTTTAATTATTGGATTTTTATTTACTTCAATATATACAAATGCACTATCAGATTGACAGCCTTGATTTTCTGCCACAACTGAATAATTAGTGCTTAGTGATGGAGATGCATATAAATCTTGCTGCAATGATCCAATGTATGGAATTGTTAACCCGCTATTAATATACAAGCCGTTGGTAGGGCTCCATTTAGCATTATATCCCGTAACTGACAACAATACAGCATGACCTTCGCAAATTGATGAGCGTGTAGGCTGTACTGTTGTGATAAATCTTTCTACTATTAAAGTAGCGCTATCTGAATAAATAATCGAATCACAAGTTTCTATCAAAAGTCTGTACTGCTTTTCATTCATAGAATCTGTTATCCTATTCATAAAAAGACGACTTGTTGTAGCTCCATTATAATTAGAACCATCAGATATATTTATCCAATTGGGAGAACCTATTGTTTTCATTTGCCATTGACAGCTTTGATAATATCCGTAGGTGGTTACCATAAATATCGCACTATCTCCACAGCCTAATCGATTATTGTAAGGCTGTTGAAGAATTTGAACTGGCGTACATGAAATGATGTTAACCAGATAATCTTCCGTTTCGCCATTAATGTATGGAATACACGCTGCATTGCTGTCGATAATGACATTACTCCATACACTAATACGCATTTTCGCTAACCCAGGTAGCATATTAATAGGCACACGTATTGCTCCATTTAAAATAACTCCATTACCAGAACCTATTGAATCATATTCCGAATTTTCAAAAATTCCATTTCGATTATAATCAATCCAACATCCCACATACCCATCTCCCCCACCTCCAACAGTTATACTTATTGGAATAGAATCCCCACTATGTAAATTTGCTGGCCTTATTCGGCTATCTAAGGTGTAATCTGTATAACCATTTATACTGCATGATGAGGCGTTGTCAATAGAATCTATTAATACATGCAGAATCGCATTTCCTGATGAGCAATTTGATGTAGTGGGTATACAATGGCAAATCGACTGATTCTGTACAAAAACCTTCACTGGGATGCTTGTATCTCTATTTGCTGTACAAGATATAATTAACCTATACCAACTGGTTGATGTTGCGCTTATTGTTAACCTTGAGCTATCTGCATTTAGAATATCAGCGTACACAAGATTGTCCAACGATTGCTGCCAACGATAGTTTAACCTGTTTGAAAAATGCACATTATTAGAAGAGGATAAATCAAAAGACACATTCGGACAAACAGTATCTCTTGATGAGATAGATTGGCCAGCAGCAGGTATTACAGCACATAAAAACGGATCCTGTATATTAACAAGATAATCTTCCGTTTCACCAAACTGAATAAATGTACAAGCATCAGATGCATTAATGATTCCAGTGCATTTAACCCTGAATCTAATTCTAGTAATTCCCAATAATGCAGTATCAGGAACATGAAGCACCCCTGTTAAATTTATTAAACTTCCTGTCCCTAATGAGGTATACTCCGAAGACTCGAAAATCTCATCATGATTAAAATCAACCCAAAAGCCAACATTCTCCAGTCCCCCA
>CANICR010000022.1 GCA_947466405.1 Chitinophagaceae bacterium
AATTTTTGAGCATCATTTTTATGTTAATTCAGTATGTAAATGTAATAATTGCAAATGATTGAGCGATCATGAATTGGTCCCTTTAAGATAATAATAAATTATAATTCTGGGTGTTTATTTACTTTTATAGTATTGAAATTTGATTATGGCATTAAATTATAAGTGTAAATTGAAATTTTCTATTTTTGTATTTGCATGCCTTATGATGGCATCCTGTACAAATCATAAGATTTCCAATAAGAATATTTTTCGGTATAATGAGTCCGCAGGTATTTCTTCTTTAGATCCAGCTTTTGCGAAAAATCAATCAGTTATGTGGCCAATACATCAGCTATATAACACATTGGTTGAATTGGATAGTCAACTGAAAGTAGTTCCGTCTTTAGCTAAAAGTTGGAATTTTTTAAATCATAACCGTACTATTGTTTTTCGACTTAGAACAGATGTTTATTTTCATGATGATCCGGTATTTGTGAATGGGATTGGTCGTAAATTAGTAGCAGCTGATATTGTGTATAGTTATAATCGCTTATTGGATAAACGTGTTGCAAGTCCTGGAGCATGGATTTTTAATGATAAAATTGATTCTTTAAACCCTTTCGTTGCTATTGATGACAGCACTTTTGAAATAAGGTTATCTACATCATGTCCTGTAATATTAGGCATTTTAAGTATGCCATATTGTTCCATTGTTCCAAAAGAAGCGGTTATTACATATGGGCAAAATTTTAGAAGCCATCCTGTTGGAACTGGCCCATTTTGTTTTAAGGTGTGGGAAGAAGGGCAGGCCTTGATATTGAAAAGAAATAATCGTTATTTTGAAACAGATGAAAAGGGTAAAAAACTTCCATATTTAGAGGGGATAAAAATTAGTTTTCTTGATAATAAAGCCAGCGAATTTATTTTATTTCAGCAGCAGGAATTAGATTTTATAAATGATATAGATCCTTCTTTTAAAGATGAGTTGATTACAAAAGCCGGGGAAATGAAAAAGCAATGGGTAGGTAAAATTAGTATGAATAAGCATTCCTATTTAAATACTGAGTACCTGGGTATTTTATTTGATACTTCAAATGCATTATTAAAAAATTCTCCACTTAGGATAAAGAAAGTCAGATTAGCAATCAATTACGCGATAGACAGAAAAAAAATGCTGATGTATTTAAGGAATTCTATAGGCTCGCCAGCTAATAGTGGTTTTATCCCAAAAGGGTTGCCATCTTTTGATAACGAATT
Source organism: Chitinophagaceae bacterium (assembly GCA_947466405.1). GTDB lineage: Bacteria > Bacteroidota > Bacteroidia > Chitinophagales > Chitinophagaceae > Ferruginibacter. The sequence continues at coordinate 1,237 of CANICR010000022.1, forward strand.
AGTTCATGGGTATGATTATAATCCAATCAAAGCGAAATTATTATTGAAAGAGTCGGGGTTTGATGAAGAAAAAAAAATGCCAGTTATTCATTTATTAACGGTGTCTACTTATGTAAATGTGGCCAGTTTTATTGCCAATGAATTGAATAAAGTTGGAATTCCTGTGGAGGTAGAAACCGTTCAAAAAAGTTTACTACTGGAGCAGATGTCGAAAGGGCAAGTTTTATTTTTTAGAGGTAGTTGGATAGCGGATTATCCGGATCCTTCCAATTTTTTAAGTGTTTTTTATAGCAAAAATCCTTCTCCGCCTAATTATACAAGGTATTCCAATAAAAAATATGATTCATTATTTGAACAGTCTTTTTTGGAAACGAATGATTCGTTGAGGATTTTATTATTTCGTAAAATGGATAATGTATTAATAGAAGATGCTCCTATCATTCCGTTATGGTATGATATGGTTTTGCATTTCGTTACTCCTCAGGTAGAAAATTTTAAACCTAATTCATTAAACATGTTGGAATTAAAAAGGGTGAAAAAGAATTATCATTAGTAATTTCCTTTTGCTTCCATTTCCATAATTATCTCGAATAGTTTTTCGTATTCTTTGTTGGTTTCTTCAAAAGCTATTGTGGCTTTTTTGTAATTATTTTCAACTTCGATAAATTTATTTTTATCACTATAAATTTCAGGGGTAGCCAATTTGTTTTCTAAATCAATTTTGCTTGTATTTAATATTGCAAGCTTTTCTTCTACTTGCTTAAATTGGGTTTTAATTTTCTGGAATTCCTTTTTTTGTTCATTGGAAATATTTTGTGTAGGTATTTTGTCGATTTTTATTTCTGATTTCTCGACTTTATTTTCCTTCAATTCATTTTTTTTTAAAGCAGCATCTGCTTTGTCCTTACGTTCTTTCCAATCTTCCCACTCTGCGTAAGTGCCTTTAAATTCTCTAATTTTCAAGTCGTCGATTTCCCATATTTTATTTGCAATCCTGCTTATAAAATAGCGGTCATGGCTAACTAAAATCAGGCTTCCTTCATATTTATTTAAAGATTCAACTAGTAAGTCAACCGAATGAATATCTAAGTGATTGGTAGGCTCATCTAGCATTAGGAAATTAGCTTTGCTCGCAATAGTTTTAGCCAAAGCTACTCGAGCTTTTTCGCCACCGCTCAATACTTTAATTTTTTTCTCAACACTATCGCCACTAAATAAAAAAGCGCCTAATAAACTTCTCAATTCCAAATCATTTTTTCCACTACGGGCATCTTTCAATTCTTCCAGAATATCATTATTCATATTTAATGCTTCTAATTGATGCTGAGCATAAAAAGATTCCATTACATGATGTCCCCATTCCCTTTCACCTTCAAATTGTTCTGTACCTGAAATGATTCTTAACAAGGTGGATTTACCTTTTCCATTTGCGCCGATTAATGCAATTTTATCTCCTCTGTCAATTTCGGCACCTGTATTATTTACGATTTGAACATTTTTAAAGCTTTTGCTTATGTTTTTAAGTGTGCAAATGATTTTGCCGGGTTGTCTTTCAACAGCGAAATTAATGCGCATATTTGGCCTTTCAATTTCTACATCTTCAATGCGGTCTAGTTTATCAAGTCTTTTTACAATACTTTGAGCTTGTGCGGCTTTGCTGGCTTTTGCCTTGAATCGTTCCACAAAACGTTCTTGTTGTCTTATATAATCCTGTTGATTGTCAAAAGCTTTTTTCTGCATATCTATACGTAAAGCTTTTTCTTTTTCAAAATAAGAATAATTGCCTGTGTAAAAGTGTAGCTCTTGCTGGTATAATTCTACAATTTTAGTAGCCATTCTATCAAGAAAATATCGATCATGTGATACAATAACAACGGCTCCTTGATAATGAATTAAATATTTTTCAAGCCATTCAATACTTGGTAGATCAAGGTGATTGGTAGGTTCATCCAGAAGCAATACATCTGGATGCTGAAGAATCATTTTTGCTAACAATACGCGCATTCTCCATCCACCACTAAAGTTTTTATAGGGCTTTTGTAATTCAGCGTTAGTAAATCCAAGTCCTTGTAAAATCTCTTCCGTACGATGATGAATGCTATAGCCATCTAATACATCCATTTCATGAAGTAAATCAGCGTAATCCATGGCTAATTTTTCATCGCCGGTTTTAGCGAGTTCTTCGCCCATTATTTCAATTTCTTTTTCTAGTTCTTTTACTCTCTCAAAGGCACCCATTGCTACTTCAAGAATTGAATCTTCTGTATCAAAGCCCAAAAGATCTTGATGTAAAAAACCGATGGTTGTTTCTCTGCCTTTCTCAACGGCACCTTTGGCAGGGGAGTATTGACCGGTTAACACTTTTAATAAAGTTGATTTGCCTGTTCCGTTGTAACCAATTAATCCAATTCTTTCATTGGGTTGAATATGCCAGGTAGCATCTTCTACAATAGTCCTTGCACCAAATTCAAATGTTACATTTTGTAATCCTAAAAGCATTAGTTTGTTGTTTACCGATTAATTTTTGCAAAAATACTAGAATAATCTGACTAGTAAGTAAGCTATATTGAATTACTGAAATAATATTCAATTGAAATCCCAGATAAAGAAATGATTATCTTATAATAAGTTTGCAATAATTACTATTTTTGCAAAAAAATCCTATGTTAAAGAAAATAATTTTCGTTTCTATAGCCTTCTTAGTATTATTCTTTCTATATAAGTTTTTTAATAAGAAAGAATCTGTTGTAGAAATCTCCAATCAGCCTATGATATTAAAAAAGCATTCTCCTGCATTTAATGAATCAATTGCCGCATTAATGGTTCAATATATTGCTATTAAAGATGCATTCGTTGATGCAGATACTACAGCAGTAAAAAGTAAAACAGCTTCATTTATTAATTTATTAAACAATATAGATACTACCGAATTAAAACATGACACAGCATCTGTGTATGAAACGATTGTTTTTACTTTGAATGACATTCGGTCTAATGCCTTGTCATTGATGAGTCAAAAATCTATAGTAGAAATGAGGAAAGATTTTAGTAGTATGACAGATGTGATGTACCCTTCTTTATTTTATGCACTCAATTATGAAGGCCCAACACTTTATTTACAGAATTGCCCTATGGCCATAGATGATTCATTGTCTGCCAACTGGATAAGTAATCACGCAGAAGTTGTAAATCCTTATCTCGGAAAAAATCACCCAACATACAAATCATCTATGCTTCATTGTGGGGAGTTAAAAGATTCTATCGTTGCCAAATAAAATATGTATGAAAAAATTTGTTCAAATTGGGCTTGTTGTTTTGTTAATTTTCCTATCTAATAATTCTGTTTTTGCTCAAGGCGAAAAAAAAGTATCTAAAATACGTCATACCATTAATGGGTATATTAAAGATGGCGCTACTGGAGAAACATTAATTGGGGCAACGATTTCATTGAAAGGAAATACCAAAGGAATTGCAAGTAATGCATATGGCTTTTATTCAATTACATTAACAGAAGGGAATTACAATTTGCTTATTTCATTTATTGGGTATAAATCAACAACTATTAATTTACAATTACAAAAAGATACTTTTTTAAATATCGTACTACAAACTGGAATTAATTTATCTCAAGAGGTGGTGGTGACGGCAAAGAAGAGAGACAATAATATTAAAGTTGCACAGATGGGAAAAATTTCTTTACCCATTGAACAAATAAAATCTGTCCCTGCTTTTTTAGGAGAAGTAGATTTATTGAAAGTGGTGCAACTATTGCCTGGGGTTAGAAATGCAGGAGAAGGAAGCGCTGGAATATATGTTAGGGGCGGTGGCCCTGATCAGAATTTAATAATGTTGGATGATGCGGTTGTGTATAATACAGGACATTTATTTGGATTTTTCTCAATCTTTAATTCAGACGCGATTAAGAATGTTTCTTTGATTAAAGGAGGAATGCCCGCACAATATGGCGGACGTTTGTCAAGTGTACTTGATGTTTCCATGAAAGAAGGGAATAATCAACAATTTCAAGTAGACGGAGGTATTGGATTAATCGCTTCTAGATTTTCAATACAAGGGCCCATTAAAAAAAATAAATCTTCCTTTATCGTTTCTGGTAGAAGAACATATATAGATGCACTCACTAAGCCTTTTGTTAGCAGTTCCAGTCAGTTTAAAGGGTCTGGTTATTATTTTTATGACCTTAATGCGAAAATGAATTATAAATTCAGCGAGAAGGATCGCTTGTATTTAAGTGGATATTTTGGCAGAGATGTATTTGATTTTAAAAATAGCCAGCAAAGTTTAAATGTAAATATTCCTTGGGGAAATGCTACTGGTACAATGAGGTGGAATCATATTTTTAATAAAAAATTATTCGCCAATACCACGGCAGTATACAATGATTATAATTTCACTTTTCATGCGATTCAAAATAATTTTGATGTGCAACTAGCCTCTGGAATAAGGGATTTAAGTATTAAACAAGATTTTGACTTTTATCCATTCTCTAAGCAAAAAATTAAATTTGGTGCTTTGTATACTTATCATCAGTTTACGCCATCTGTTATTAGTGGCAAACAAGACTCTGTTGTGTTTAATCCTCAAAATGCATTGATTAAATATGCCCATGAAGCGGCGGTGTATGGTCAAGACGATTGGGATATTTCATCAAAAATTCAACTTAGCTCAGGGATTAGGTATAGTATGTTTCAGCAAATAGGAGCGTATAAAACTTATACAACAGATGCGAATGGTAATAGATTGGACAGCGTGGTATTTAAGAAAGGAGAGCCGGTTAAAACATATGGAGGAGTAGAACCTAGAGTAACGATGAGGTATACACTAAATGATGAAACTTCCTTAAAAGCATCTGTTACAAGGAATTTTCAATACATTCATTTGGTAAGTAATTCAGGGACAACATTACCTACAGATATTTGGGTGCCTAGTACCTATAAAGTGCAGCCTCAGATGAGTTGGTTATACGCAATGGGCTTATTTAAAAATTTTAATAATAATATGTTTGAAACTTCCTTAGAAGTATATTATAAGGATATGCAGCATCAAATAGAATATAAGGAAGGTTATACACCCAATAGTGTAGATGATACTGAAAATTCATTTGTTTTTGGTAATGGGTGGAGTTATGGTTCTGAGTTGTTTATTAATAAAGTAAAAGGAAGGCTAACAGGTTGGATTGGTTATACATTGAGTTGGACATGGAGGCGATTCGCGGATTTGAACTTTGGAGAAAAATATCCGGCAAAGTATGACAGAAGAAATGATATGAGTGTCGTAGGGCTATATGAGTTAAATAAAAAATGGAAATTGTCGGCCACATTTGTTTATGGTACTGGAAATGCCGCTACACTGCCGCAGCGATTTTATATGGTAAATAATGTACTAACTCAGGAGTATAGTCGCATTAATCAATACCGCCTTCCATCTTACCACAGGATGGATTTCTCGGCTATATTAACACCAGCGAAAAATGTAAATAAAAGATGCAAATCTGAATGGGTATTTAGTGTGTATAATGCCTACAATCGTAAGAATCCTTATTTTATTTACTTTGATCAAACTGGGAATTCCCTTGATGGCTCATTGCAGGTGCAGGCTAAGCAAGTATCCATTTTTCCAGTAATACCCGCAGTTACCTGGAATTTTAAGTTTTAATAAAATACAGTTTCAATAGTACATTAAAAAGTAGCTATTTATTAATGCGCATAGATGTAACAGTCATGTATATAGTTGGTACAATCATGGAGATTAACAATAGCGGAATAAACCACCAGCCAAGCATAGAATGATTGCTGATTGCTCCTTGTATTTCTGATACAATTATGTAACAGAATAGAACGGAGATGTTTAATGAAAGAATACGTAAAAGTTTTACTGATGACTTATAATGTTTCACTGCATTGTCTTCATTTATTTTACTAATGTAATTAAATTTATGAGGATACTTTGCAAGCGTATTAAACAGAAAGACAATCCCCGTTACAATGCCTGGTAATATCCAGATTGTATTTCTTGATCCATAGCCATCAGGAGATCCACTAAGGTCAAAGTGAATTGGAATGATTCTAGGTAAAGCGTTGAAATAATAGGATGTATATGACCACATGAATAGTACAATTGAAAAGGAACTGTACTGTAAAAAAAAATCTAGTTTGCTTTTTTTCAGAACAATCATTGGTCGGGTGCCGCTTTCCATGAAATTTACTAAGGTTTGTAAATGAATTTAATAACCCCACTTTTTTCAAGGTCTGAAGTAATTCTTATTTCGTAACGTTTTTTTCCATCAGTTATCACCATTAGTGCAGTATTGGGTGGAATGGTGCCAAGATTTTCAGCAAACATTATCAATTCATTATTATCATTTTCATTTTCAATATTAAGTTTTAGGCTAATAGCCTTTTCGCTAAGTTTTCTGTTGGAAAGTAATAGCTTTTTATTGTAAAATAATGAGATGCTATCTCCGTCTACTTCACCATTATCATAGATATCAATACTGATTATTTTGTTGTCTATTTCAATTGTTTTTAAAATAGTACTTTTTCTTTTTTCGATTTTTAATAAATCTTTGGATGGAGTAGCAGGATCTTCTTTCTGATCTACAGTTAAATTTAGATTAGTGGCAATATCTTCTTTTGGTTCGTTTATTTCCTTTTTGAAAACAGGGGGCTCATTTTTTTTAATTGTATTTCTGTTGGTTATATTTTTGTTTTTATTTTTTTTGTATTCAACAGGTATAGGAGTATTTGAAATGGGATTGTTTTGTTTTTTGGCAACTAAATCAGGGTAAGTTTCAGTTAGACTTCTTCTAGTTAACATTGTTGTGCCAAAGCCACAATTGCCTTTTTGATTTGGAATAGGCATCCAATTCCCATCTAACGTTTCTGTGTTTCCTTTTTTAAAATAAGTCAATTTATGTACCTGTAAACAATTGGAGATATTATTGGGGATATTTGTTTTTGTTCTTTCTGTTTCACTGATTTCTATATATTTCTTTTTGTAATCAATGTTCCCATCTACTTTGCAAATGGTATAGAATTTCTTTCCGTTTTCTGTAAAATAAGTGTATGATGTGCCAATTACTTTGTTTTTATCAATCTCAAGCTCTAAAACATATTCGCATTTACTACTGCCAAAGTTTCCAACTCCAGTACTTTTATCAATAAATTCACCTTTCCACTGGCCTGTGATATTTTGGCCATATATGCTATCAGATAAAATAAACAGCGAAAAAATAATAAAATACTTAATCATATCTTCTTAATATTTGAAATTACAAAAATAATAATGAAATACGGGTCAAAAATTATAATACTATTATTCTATTAGCCAATACTTCGTTAAATTTGAGCAAAATAATTAAGAAGTAATAAAGCCATGATAAAAATAACATTACCGGATGGTTCTGAAAGAGAATATGAATCGGGATCTACATCGTTGGATATAGCAAAGTCAATAAGCGAAGGCTTAGCAAGAAAGGTATTGGCCGCCTCCATTAATGGTGAAGTTTGTGATATTACAAAACCTATTAATGAAGATGCTGTTTTTAAATTATTGACATGGGATGACTCGGAAGGGAAATCTACTTTTTGGCATTCATCTGCTCATTTAATGGCTGAAGCGGTTCAATCTGTTTTTCCACATGCGAAATTTTGGGTAGGGCCTGCCATTGATAAAGGTTTCTATTATGATATTGATTTAGGGGATACCAAAATGAGCGAGGATGATTTGATTGGTTTGGAAAAGAAAATGAATGAATTGGCAAAGCAAAATAATTTATTTAATCGTAAAGCAATGCCAAAAGCAGAAGCGATAAATTATTTTACGGAGAAAGGAGATGAGTATAAATTAGATTTATTGAACAACCTAAAAGATGGAGAAATTAGTTTTTACACACAAGGCAATTTTACTGATTTATGTAGGGGTCCTCATATTCCTTCGACTGGGTTTATTAAAGCCATTAAATTAACAAGCATTGCTGGCGCTTATTGGAAGGGAGATGAGAAGAATAAGCAACTTACTAGGATATATGGGGTAACATTTCCTAATCAAAAAGAGTTGGAAGAATATTTATTAATGCTGGAAGAGGCGAAAAAACGTGATCATAGAAAATTAGGAAAAGAACTATCTATTTTCACTATGGATGATGATGTAGGACAAGGCTTGCCATTATGGATGCCTAATGGAACTATTATTATTGAGGAGTTGGAAAAACTAGCCAAAGAAACAGAATCAGTTGCCGGTTATAAAAGGGTAGTTACCCCTCATATCGCCAAAGAGAGTATGTACCTTACAAGTGGTCATTTACCCTATTATGCTGATAGCATGTTTCCTCCAATGGAGCTTGATGGAACTAAATATTATTTAAAGGCAATGAATTGTCCGCATCATCATAAAATATTTGATGCAGAGCCTAAGAGTTATAAAGATCTTCCCTATCGTATAGCGGAATATGGTACTTGTTACCGTTATGAGCAAAGCGGTGAGTTGTTTGGATTAATGCGTGTTAGATGTTTGCACATGAATGATGCACATATTTATTGTAGTAAGGATCAGTTTGGTGCAGAATTTAGAGCGGTTAATGAAATGTATTTAAAGTATTTTAAAATATTTGGTATTGATAAATATGTAATGAGATTGAGTTTGCATGATCCTTCCAAACTTGGACAGAAATATGTAAATGAGCCGGTGCTATGGAAAGAAACAGAAGCGATGGTAAGGCAAGTTTTAATCGATTCAAATATTCCTTATGTAGAAGTTCAAGATGAAGCTGCATTTTATGGCCCCAAAATAGATGTACAAATATGGAGTGCCATAGGTAGGGAATTCACATTGGCTACTAATCAGGTGGATTTTAATAGTGGTAATAAATTCAAATTATCCTATACCACACAACATAATACTACAGATGTTCCTTTAATTATTCATAGAGCACCATTAGGAACTCATGAGAGATTTATCGGATTTTTATTGGAGCATTATGCTGGAAAGTTTCCAACATGGATAGCACCATTGCAAGTGAAAATTCTGCCTATCAGTGACAAATTCATGGACTACGCAAATAAAGTAGTTCAACATTTGAAAAAGGCCGATATCAGAGCAGAAATTGATGATAGAAACGAAAAAATTGGTAAAAAGATACGTGATACGGAGTTGTTGAAAGTGCCTTATATGCTAGTTATTGGTGAAAAAGAGATGAATGAGGAGCAGGTTTCAATACGCAGACAAGGAAAAGGTGATATGGGTGTTATGGGCTTAAAAGAATTTATTGAAGAAATATCACTAGAAATTAGGGAAAGAAGAGGGGAATAATGTAATTTGTATTTAATTTTAATTTATAAAAACACTATTGTAAACCAAAACAACTAAATGGCATTTCCACCAAGACCACCCAGAGGAGCATTTAATCCTCGTTTTAAAAAAGAACAACAGCAAGAACATCGTACCAACTACATGATTAAAGTCGCAGAAGTTAGACTGGTAGGAGAAAATGTAGAGCCAGGCATTTTTGCTACTGCAGATGCGCTCAAAATTTCACAAGCACAACAACTAGATTTAGTAGAAATTTCTCCGGGAGCAAATCCGCCGGTTTGTAAAATTATTGATTACAATAAATTCTTGTACGAAGAAAAGAAAAAGAAAAAAGAAATGAAAGCGAAATCCAAAACCAGCGAGGTTAAGGAAATTCGATTTACCCCAAATACAGATGACCATGATTTCGAATTTAAAGTGAAACATGCTGAAAAGTTTTTATCAGATGGAGATAAAGTTAAGGCTCATGTACAGTTTAAAGGAAGGGCTATCATGTTTAAAGAAAGAGGAGAATTGCTCCTTTTGAAATTTGCAGATAGATTAAAGGATGTTGGCGCATTAGAGGGGCTTCCAAAAATGGAAGGGAAAAGAATGTTGGTGATGTTTGCGCCAAAGGCACAGCAAAAAAAGAAGGGCTCTGAACTTGGAAAATTAGTAGAAAAAAAGACCGAGGATGATTCTAAATCAGCAACGCCTCAAGAATAAAATAATATACTTTTTACATAGAAAAGCTGTCTTTTATAAAGATGGCTTTTTTATTAAAACAAAAAAAAGTGGACATCAGTTTAAATAAATATATCAGCGATTCGGGTTTTTGCAGCCGAAGAGAAGCAGATAAATATATAGAAGATTGCAGGGTTACGATTAATGGCAGAGATGCTCAGAAAGGCAATAGGGTAAAAGAAGGGGATGATGTAAGAGTTGATGGGGAAGCACTAAGAAAAAAGAAAGCTGCGGTTTATATTGCTTTTAATAAACCAAAAGGAATTACGTGCACAACAGATACTAAAGACAAAACGAATATTATTGATTTCGTTAATTATAAAACTAGAATATTCCCAATTGGTAGACTTGACAAATTATCGGATGGTTTGATTTTTTTAACAAATGATGGTGATATTGTAAATAAAATTCTTCGTGCAGGAAATGGTCACGAAAAGGAGTATATAGTAACTGTTGATAAACCCCTGACTGCAGAGGCTATTTCAAACATGAGAAATGGCATAAAAATATTGGGCACCACAACCAAAAAATGTTTTGTTAAGCAGGAGGGGGACAAAAAGTTTAGAATTATTTTGACCCAAGGACTTAATCGTCAAATTAGAAGAATGTGTGAAACACTTGGATTTAAAGTAGTAACGCTCACCCGTATTCGCATAATGAATTTCACTTTACATAATTTACCCCCTGGCAAATGGCGCTATTTTAATAATGATGAAATTACTTCAATAGCCACCCTTTTGAAAAATAGCAGTAAGACTCAGGAATTAGATGATTTTGGTGAGTAACAAAAAAAATATTTTTTTATATAATTTTATTCCTATATTTGCTACCCCGATAATCCTTGCAAAAAACCAAACGACTGTCTTTATTTAATTAAGGATAATTATTCAATGGTTAATTTATGTTAATGCAAGCATTTTTTATAAAATTACATGAGCGAAATAAATTATTGTTCTGGTTTGGTTTCTATAGTTTTTTTCTTTCTTTAGTTTGTTTTGTTTTAGCCTTGTTCGATAGTGAAGTTATACTAGGTGCAGGCCGCTATATTAAGCCCTTAAAATATTACTTAGCCATCGTTATTACTTCATGGACAATGGCGATAATATTGCACTATCTCAATTCAAAACCATTAAGGACAATTGTCTCTATCATCATTGCGTTAACCTTGTTTGGCGAGTCTTCGATTATTTTACTGCAGTCTATTAGAGTAGTAGCCTCGCATTATAATACATCAACTCCTTTTAATAAGTTTATGTATGATTTGATGATTTCCTGCATGGTAATTTTTACTGTAACTATTTTTGTATTAACTATTTTATTTTATAATCAGAAAAAAATGGCATGCAGTCAACACTTTGCAACTGGTATTAGAATGGGGTTATTATTATATTCTGTATTTTCTATTATTGGGTTTATAATGATCAGAAATATGTCACATACAATTGGAGGACAGGATGGAGGAGAGGGATTATTGTTTTTTAATTGGAGTATCAAATATGGCGACCTTAGAATTTCTCATATGATGGGCGTACATGTACTGCAAATTATTCCTTTGTTAAGTTATTATGTTTTTAAAAAGAAAAATAAAGTTTTATTTTTTTCATTTTGTTATTTCCTCCTAGTTTTGGCTATCACAATAATCTCATTTATGAAAATGCCCTTAATATCGTATTAATTAATTTGAAAAATTGGAACAAATTCACCCGGCAATCCTGCACACAAAGAATTGGATAAATAATGTAGTAATAGGATTAAATTTATGTCCCTTTGCTGCTAAACCTTTTAAGGATGATTTGATAAATTATCAAGTAGAACTAGATGCTAATTTAAATATTGCCTTACAGGCGCTTATTCGTCAGTGCATCAAGATGGATTCTGATAAAGGTATAGAAACATCATTTATAATATTCCCCAATAATTTTACTGATTTTTTTGATTATTTAGATTTGGTTGATTTAGGAGAAAAATTGATAGTTAAAGAGGGATATGAAGGGATCTATCAAATAGCAAGTTTTCATCCATTATATCAATTCGCAGAAACAAATCTGGATGATCCTGAAAATTACACCAATAGATCACCATATCCAATCCTGCATATTTTGAGGGAAGAAAGCTTGGAAATCATATTATCAAAGTTTTCGAATTCAAGTGAAATACCTGAAAAAAATATTGAAACAACACGGAAATTAGGGTTGGCATATATGAAAGAGCTTTGGAAATCGTCTTTTGAACCACCTCTTTCATAGGTAAAATCTGAATTTATAGGGGCAGTAGGGGCAAATAAATTGAGGAAAACCCCAAAAAATAGTCTATTCTACGATTAAATCGCTATATTTGCACCCCGAAAAGAAATTTCTTTTCGATCATTTCCCACATGGCTCCATAAGTTTCCGTCAGTTCGGAACGCCAGTAGGGAGTAACTAAAAAAAGTTATTTAATGCCAAAGGTAAAAACAAACAGTAGCGCAAAAAAGCGCTTTAAAGTCACTGGTTCAGGTAAAATCACCTTCCAGAAAGCGTTCAAACGCCACATCTTAACAAAAAAATCTACAAAACGTAAACGCAATATGCGTCTTGATGGTAAAGTTGCTGATTCAAATTTACATTTTGTAAAGCGTTTATTGGGGATGAAATAATCCTTCAAACAGTAATCATTAACATTAACTTTTTTAAAAAATTAACATATGCCACGTTCAGTAAATGCAGTAGCCAGTAGAGCTCGCCGCAAAAGAATTTTAAAAGCCGCAAAAGGATATTACGGTAAACGTAAAAATGTATACACCGTTGCGAAAAACGTAATGGAAAAAGGGTTAACGTATAGCTACGTTGGCCGTAAACTAAAAAAGCGTGAATACCGTACTTTATGGATTGCGCGTATCAATGCAGCTGTAAGAGCAGAAGGAATGACATACAGTGTATTCATCAATAAATTAAACGAAAAGAAAATCGATTTAAATCGTAAGGTTTTAGCTGATTTAGCAATGAATGAGCCTGAATCTTTCAAAAAATTGGTTGCTTCTGTGAAATAATTAAACAGAAAAAAATACTTTTATAAAAATCCAGGTACCTGATAGTATCTGGATTTTTTTATGGCAAACGGTTGTTATACAATATCTTTGCATTTCGAGTAACCATAAATATTTTTAAGGATGACCAAAGATGGAATGAACAATACATACAGTGATCTGGTAAATCAAACTTTTAATTTTCCTCAAGAAGATTTTAAGTTAGTAAATGATTATTTGCAGTATAATGGTCAGGATATAAAAGCGTTAATAGATAAGTACGGAACGCCATTAAAATTGAGTTATTTGCCTAAAATCGGAAAGCAAATTCAAAAGGCAAAAAGTATGTTTGCTACTGCTTTAAAAAAACATAAATACACCGGAAAATATAATTACTGTTATTGTACCAAAAGTTCGCATTTTTCTTTTGTGCTGGAAGAAGCTTTGAAGAATGATATACACTTAGAGACATCATATGCATATGATATTGACATCATAAAAAAATTATACGAAAAGAAAAAAATAAACAAGGATATTTATATTATCTGCAATGGATATAAGCAAAAGCCTTATACCCAGAGGATTGCAGGTCTTTTAAATAGCGGTTTCAAAAATGTAATTCCGATTTTAGATAATAAAGAAGAATTAAAGGCGTACATTAAATCTGTAAAAGTGCCATTTGATTTGGGGATAAGGGTTGCGGCAGAAGAGGAGCCTAATTTTCCTTTTTATACATCACGACTAGGGATACGTGCTAAAGATATTTTAGAATTTTACGTAGATAAAATTGAAGGGAATGAGCATCGCTTTCAATTGAAAATGCTGCATATATTTTTAAATAAAGGGATTAAAGATGATATTTATTATTGGAGCGAATTAAACAAGGTTATTAATTTATATTGTCAGCTAAAAAAGATTTGTCCAGAATTAGACTCCATCAATATTGGCGGAGGGTTTCCAATAAAACATTCATTAGGTTTTGAATATGATTATCAATTCATGATCAATGAAATTGTTAGAAATATAAAGGTAGCCTGTAGCAGAAATAAAGTACCTATGCCAAATATTTTTACAGAATTTGGCAGTTATACAGTAGGAGAAAGTATGGCTCATATTTATAGTGTTATTGGTCAAAAAATGCAGAACGATCGGGAAACTTGGTATATGATAGATTCATCGTTCATTACAACATTGCCAGATACTTGGGGGATAGGCGAAAAATTCCTAATGCTGCCAATAAATAAATGGGACAATGAATACCAAAGGGTTGTACTAGGTGGAATTACCTGCGATAGTCATGATTACTATGATTCTGAAGAACATATCAATGAAGTTTTTTTACCAAAGCTGGGGGAAGGTGAGCCATTGTTTGTAGGGTTCTTTCATACTGGTGCATATCAGGATCAAATAAGCGGATATGGTGGAATTAAACATTGTATGATCCCTTCTCCAAAACATATCATTATAGGTCACGATAAGAATGGAAAATTAGTAGATTGGGTTTATGCAAAAGAACAAACGGCGCAAAGTATGTTGAAAATTTTGGGGTATTAAATAGTTAGTCGCAGAGCCCATTTAAAAAGAAAAAATAAATTTAATTGTATAGTAAACTTTAAAATATAAAAATATGTATCCAGCAGAAATCGTAATTCCAATGAAAGAAGAGTTGACAGAAAATGGGTTTAAAGAATTATTAAATCCAGCAGATGTAGATAGAACCCTAGCTGAGAAAGGCACTACTTTGGTGATGATTAATTCAGTATGTGGGTGTAGTGCAGGAACGGCAAGGCCAGGCGTATTAATGGCTGTGATGAATGCAACAAAAAAACCAGATCAGATTACTACAAGTTTTGCAGGATTTGATATTGATGCGGTAAAGAAAGTAAGAGAGTATATGTTGCCTTATCCGCCAACTTCACCCGCTATTGCGCTTTTTAAAGACGGTCAATTGGTTCATATGATAGAGCGGCACAATATTGAAGGAAGAAGTGCACAAATGATTGCAGAAAATTTATTAAGTGCATTTGAAGTGCATTGTAACTAATTGTAAAATTCAATTTCTATGTACCCTAATTTATATTATGTATTTAAAGATTGGTTTGGGGTGGAATGGCATGCGCTTTCTTTTCTGAATACATTTGGATTAATGGTGGCGTTTGCATTTCTTATTGCGGCATGGGTGATATCATTTGAATTAAGGAGAAAAGAAAAACAAGGATTACTTTTTCCAAGAGAAGAAATGATTACGATTGGCAAGCCTGCTTCAATAATAGACTTATTAACCAACGGGTTGATTGGTTTTGTTTTTGGGTATAAATTAATAGGCTTGCTTTTCTTTAAACCAATGGAGATTAATCCTCAAGAATATGTGTTTTCCAGCAGTGGTAATTTGTTGGGAGGTATTGCACTAGGTTTAATAATGGCAATCACAAAATGGCGGGAAAAAAATAAACAAGCTTTAAAAGAACCAGAAAGAAGAATTGTTAGAATTTGGCCTCATGACAGAGTTGGAGATATCATTATTTTAGGATTAATTTTTGGAATTATAGGATCTAAAATTTTTGATAATCTTGAGCATTGGGATGAATTTTGGCAGCACCCAATTCAGTCATTGATTTCTCCGAGCGGACTTACATTTTATGGAGGACTCATTCTTGCTTCTATTGCAATTATTTGGTATGCCAATAAAAAAGATATAATTATTAAACATTTGGTAGACGCTGCCGCACCCGCATTAATGATTGCATATGCTGTAGGCAGAATTGGTTGTCAGGTTTCTGGAGATGGCGATTGGGGGATATATAATAGTGCATACATTAATGATAATCTAGGTAACATTATTCCTGCTAACTCAAATGATTTTAATAATGCACTTACAAAAAATGCTACCTATTTTATTGAAGGTAAAGTTATAGAAGGAAATCAGTTACTATATGTTTCAGATAGGATTTACCCAACTTTACAGGATGTACCACATTATTCATTAAAAGCACCATCCTTTTTGCCTTTGTGGTTTTTTGCTTATAACTATCCTCAAAATGTAAATAAAGACGGCATATTAATTCCCGGAGTTACGGATGATCATAACAGGGTTTTGCCATCACCCGTTTTTCCAACACCTTTTTATGAAACTTGTATATGTTTGATTTTGTTTTTATTCATGTGGTCTTTAAGGAAAAAGATAACTACACCTTATTTTATGTTTGGCCTATACTTGCTTTTAAATGGAACAGAAAGATTATTGGTAGAATGTATGAGGGTAAATAAACCGTACAATATATTAGGTATCCAATCAACCCAGGCACAATTCATTGCAATGATGTTGATGTTAGGAGGAACCACTTTAATGATATTTTCAAAATTAAAAAATAACAAAGCGAACACAACAAATATTGAACCTTAAATTATAAACTATGCCTTCATTTGATTTAGTTAGTAAAGTAGATATGCAAACTTTAGACAATGCTATAAATGTTGTTAAAAAAGAAATTACCAACCGATTTGATTTCAAAGGATCTCATGTGGTGATTGAACTCAATAAAAAAGAGGCTAAAGTAAATTTGGAAGCAGATAGTGATATGAAAGTTGAACAAATAGTTGATGTATTAATTAGTAGAAGTATAAAACAAGGCCTAGCTGCAGAAGTATATGATTTAAGTAAAGATTCATTTATTAGTGGTAAAGTAACTAAAAAAGAGGTTGCTGTAAGAAATGGTATTAAACAAGAAGACGCAAAAAAAATAGTCAAATTAATAAAAGAAAGTGGGTTAAAAGTTCAAGCCGCTATCATGGATGATATTATAAGAATTACTGGTAAGAAAATAGATGATTTACAGGAAGTTATAGCGCTCAGCAAGACATGGAACCTTGGTTTGGCACTACAATATGACAATATGAAAGGATGATAATTTCTATTTTTAACTGAAATTCCCTATCTTTGCACTCCTTAATTAACAAGTACGGCAAAATCCGTACAAAAAATAAATTTTTATGAAACAAGATATTCATCCGAAAAATTTCAGACCAGTAGTATTCAAAGACATGAGTAATGGAACAACTTTCTTAAGTCGTTCAACTGCACATAGCAGTGAAACAATTGTTTACGAAGGTGATGGCCAAGAATACCCAGTTATTAAATTGGAGATTTCAAATACATCACATCCTTTTTATACAGGTAAAAATGTATTGGTAGATACGGCAGGACGTATTGATAAATTCAAAAAGAGATACGAGAAAAAAGCAAAATAATTATTTTATCAAAGTATAGGGCCTGTTCTTTTATTAGAACAGGCTTTTTTGTTTTATTTTGGATTGTCGATAATCATGTCATAACAAGTATTGGAAATATCTTACTAATTTTACCTAGATGAATATTTTTCTAAATGATATAGATTGCAAAGAGCATTTCCTGCCTTTTTCTCACACTCGACATGTTGCAGATATTAGAATAGGAATTTTGACAATTAGACAAAAATGGGAATTGCTTTTAGATGGGAAAGGTAGAATGGTTGATTCATTGGAAGGCGTTGAAGATGCAATATCGATTCCGGCAAATGTTATTCCAACAATTGAAAATGTTGATGAAATTATAGCATTATCAATATCAAATAAAGTGGTAATTGAATCAGCAACGATTAAAATAATTTATTATCCTTGGCATATATTTCAATTGAATGATTGGTCATTGAGAAATGATTTTAAATTAAGTACAAAAGGAAGATCATCTGCATGTATACATGCTTCTAATTATTGCAGTAATCTAAAAGATATTTTTATTGAAGAAGGAACACAAATAAAAAACTGTTCATTAAATGCGGATAATGGTCCCATTTATATTGGAGAGAATGTTCAGATTATGGAAGGTAGTTTAATAAGAGGCCCTTTTTCAATTGGAGCAAATAGTGTTGTTAAAATGGGTTCGAAAATATATGGAGCAACTACGGTGGGGCCTAATTGTGTAGTTGGTGGAGAGATTAAAAATTCAATTTTATTTGAAAACAGCAACAAAGCGCATGATGGATATATAGGAGACAGTGTTATTGGTGCATGGTGCAATTTAGGGGCAGGTACTAGTAATAGTAATATAAAAAATACTGGAGGAAATATAAATTACGAGTTAACGGAAAATGCAATCATCAAAACGGATTTTAATAAGGGTGGTTTAATTATGGGAGATTATAGCAGATCTGCAATCAATACTTCGTTCAATACGGCTACAATTGTTGGCGTGTGTTGTAATGTTTTTGGTGCTGGATTTCCTCGAAAAAATGTCCCTAATTTTACATGGGGAAATGAGAAATATGAATTTGAAAAAGCCATTAGGGATATTGACAATTGGAAAAAAATGAAGGGCGTCAATATAACAGAAACAGAAATTGAAAAATTAAAAAACATATACCTTTAAAAGTAATCATCATATGCGTAAACAAATAGCCGCTGCAAATTGGAAAATGAATTTAAGCCTACAAGAATCGGAAGCCTTGGTTTCTGATTTGTTAAAAACGGATTATTCCTTTACCAACAATCAGTTAGTTTTATTAGCGGTACCTTTTCCATATTTATTGAATATTCAGCAAAAAATAAGCGGGGATAATCATTTTAGTGTTTGTTCGCAAAATTGCGCAGCTACTGAAAATGGAGCTTATACCGGAGAGGTAAGCACGCAAATGTTAAATGGAATGGGAATAGGATATTCCATTATAGGTCATAGTGAAAGGCGATTATATTATCAGGAAGATAATAGCACGTTGGCAAATAAAATCAATGTATCATTTAAATATGGTGTGCAGCCAGTATTTTGCTGCGGAGAGCCATTGGAGGTAAGAGAGAAAAATGCTCAAAATGATTTTGTGCAATTACAATTGGAGGAGAGTTTGTTTCATTTGACAGAAGTTCAGATGACAAATTTTATTATAGCCTATGAACCTATCTGGGCTATAGGCACAGGAAGAACTGCAACCAGTGATCAGGCGCAACATATGCATGCACATATAAGAGCTGTTATTGAAAAAAAATATGGGAATGACATTGCAACATCTGTATCAATATTATATGGAGGCAGTGTAAAAGCATCTAATGCTAAAGAGTTATTTAGCTTACCTGATGTGGATGGAGGTCTTGTAGGAGGTGCCAGCCTCATTGCATCAGAATTTTCAGAAATAATAAAAAGCCTGAAAAAGTAAAAAAAGATATATGTAGGATCTTTCTGCTCATTTGCTATAGCTGACTATTATTATAGTTGCTTTCCCCTAAAATGAGTTATTTTTGCAAACTAAAGTAGAGTTTTATCAATGAAAAATATTAGAAATTTTTGTATAATTGCCCATATAGATCACGGTAAAAGTACATTAGCGGATAGGTTACTTCAAACGACCAATACCATTAGTGATAGAGATATGCATGCGCAGGTATTGGATGATATGGATTTAGAAAGAGAAAAGGGCATCACAATTAAGAGCCATGCTATTCAGATTAATTTCCCATATAAAAACAACAATCCTGAAAGTAAAGCACAAGATGGTGACTATATTTTGAATTTAATTGATACACCTGGTCATGTTGATTTTAGTTATGAAGTAAGTAGGGCATTGGCAGCGTGTGAAGGTGCCTTATTGTTAGTTGATGCTACACAAGGTATCCAAGCTCAAACAATCAGTAATTTATACCTTGCCATTGAAAATGACTTAACCATTATTCCGGTTAT
>CANICR010000023.1 GCA_947466405.1 Chitinophagaceae bacterium
AAATATATTTTGATTTAGAGGAAAAACGTCAAAAAGAAAACAGAAAAGATATCGCAATCATCAGGATAGAGCAATTGTACCCACTCCCACAACTTGCATTAGATAGTTTGTATAAAAAATACTCAAAAGCAATATGGTATTGGGTTCAGGAAGAGCCATTAAATATGGGAGCGGCAACTTATTTACGCATGAATTTAAAAAATATCAACTTTTATATTTTCAGCAGATTAGCCAGCGCAGCAACAGCAACGGGATACGCAAAGATTCATGCAAAAGAACAAGCCGAGATTTTAAATGCTGCATTTAGTATTTAAAATCACCATTCTAACAACAGAAAATACTTTTCAATATGTTTCAAAACTTAAGCGAACGCTTAGAAAGCGCATTTAAAAACATCAAGGGTCAAGCTAGGATAACCGATTTAAATATCGCTAATACGGTGAAGGATATCCGAAGAGCATTGGTAGATGCTGATGTTAATTATAAGATAGCTAAGGAATTTACGGACAAGGTTAAGGAGAAGGCACTGGGTGCCAAAGTTTTATTGTCGGTGAACCCCGGCCAGCAAATGGTTAAAATCGTACAGGATGAATTGACGGAATTAATGGGAGGGCAAGCCAGTGATTTTAATACAAATGGTAATCCTGCGATTATTTTGATTGCGGGCCTTCAAGGTAGTGGTAAAACAACCTTTAGTGGCAAACTGGCCAATTATCTCAAAACAAAAAAAGGGAAATCTCCCCTTTTAGTAGCAGCAGATATTTACCGTCCTGCAGCTATTGATCAGTTGGAAGTCTTAGGCGGACAAATTGGTGTAGATGTATATAGTGAGCGTGAAAATAAAAATGCAGTTGAGATTGTTCAACATGCGATAAAAGAAGCTAAAGCAAAAAATAAAAATGTTGTAATCATTGATACGGCAGGACGTTTGGCAGTAGATGAAATCATGATGAATGAAGTGGCAAATATTAAAGCAGCCGTTGTTCCCCAGGAAATTTTATTCGTAGTGGATAGTATGACAGGACAGGACGCTGTAAATACAGCTGCGGCATTTAATGAGCGATTAGATTTCTCTGGAGTAGTATTAACTAAGTTAGATGGCGATACAAGAGGCGGAGCCGCTTTGTCAATAAAATACACAGTAAATAAGCCAATCAAATTCAGCAGTAATGGCGAAAAGATGGATACGCTTGATGTATTTTATCCCGATAGAATGGCGCAAAGAATACTAGGAATGGGTGACATTGTAAGCCTAGTAGAAAAAGCACAAGAACAATTTGATGAAGCAGAAGCTGCAAAGCTCGAAAAGAAGATTAAAAAAAATCAATTTGATTTTGAGGATTTTAAAACCCAGCTTCAGCAAATTAAAAAAATGGGCAATCTTAAAGATTTAATGGGCATGATTCCAGGAGTAGGTAAGCAAATAAAAGATGCTGATATAAATGATGATGCTTTTAAAGGGATAGAAGCACTCATTAATTCTATGACAATGCAAGAAAGACGTAACCCGGACATCATCAATCCAAGTCGTAAAGCCCGTATTGCCAAAGGAAGCGGTAAAGATTTGGCCGAACTTAATCAATTCATCAAGCAATTCGAACAAATGAAAGGAATGATGAAAATGATGAACAAAATGCCAATGGGAAAAATGCCTGGTATGGGCATGATGGGTAAAAGATAATTTTTTAAAAACCTACGATACTCAAGAAATTTACATTGCAATATAATTGATTATAAAGATTGTTTTTATTATATCCAATCCATTGATCTATAAAGTATAAACTCCAAAAGACTGCATTAATCTGTATTTCCAATTCAAATGTTCATTATTGCTATCAAGGCAAAATCTATATATAGAAAAGTGATTTATTTAAAGCTGCCTCCATTGGCAACCCTATGATATTGGTCATTAACATCAATATTGATTAAAATAATTTTGGCATCTTATAATTATGTATTACTTTTGTCCACCCTTTTCAAAGGGATAAACCCTATTGTTCACAACCAAGAAAATTTCAATTTTTATGGCTGTTAAAATGAGACTTCAAAGACATGGTTCAAAAAAAAGACCATTCTATTTCATCGTTATCGCTGACGGGCGTAGTCCTCGCGATGGTAAATTCATTCAAAAATTAGGTACGTACAACCCATTGACTGTTCCTGCTACAGTGCAGGTAGACCGTCAAAAAGCATTGGATTGGTTGCAAAAAGGTGCTCAGCCTACTGACACTGTTCGTCGCATCCTTTCTTTCAAAGGGGTATTGTATCTTAAGCATTTACTTCGTGGAGTAAGCCTTGGCTTATTTGATGAAGCAACTGCAATGGAAAAATTCACAAAATGGAGCACTGAACATGATGCCCAAATGGCTAAGCGTCAAAGTGCAAACAAAAAAGCACGTATGGACCGCAGCGTTCCTATTGTAAAAAAAGTAGCTGAGGTTGCAGAAGTAGCAGCACCAGTTTCAGAAGTTGCTGATGTTACAGAAGAAGCACCAGCATCAACTCAAGAAGAAACAAAAACAGAAGAATAATAGCTCTGTACCGTTATTTCATTAAAAAAAACCGTCATCAAAAAGTGGCGGTTTTTTTTATTTGCAATTTTATGATTTTCAGCATTGTATATTAGTGCCGCTAGCTTATTTTTGCGTACCAAATCAAAAAAGATGATGCCATTCTATCTTCTTCAGGCACAAACTAATAACGCAGCCAATTATTTGCCAATTGTAATTCAATTGTTTTTTGCATTAGGCTTGGTTTTTACAATCATTTGGGGATCAGATTTATTAGGTCCTAAAAGAGCAACTTCAGACAAATTAGGCAATTTTGAAAGCGGCATTGAAATTAAAGGAAATGCCCGACAGCCAATGGCTATTAAATATTTCTTAGTAGCTATTCTATTCGTGCTGTTTGATGTTGAAGTGATTTTCTTTTATCCTTATGCTGTAAATTTTCGTGCGTTAGGATGGGATGGTTTTATTGCAGTGGTACTTTTTGTGGCTTCTTTTTTAGCAGGCTTTATTTATATTTTTAAGAAAGGCGCCATGAAATGGGAAGACTAAATAACTAAATAATAATAATCAAATGGCTCGTCCAGTACAATATAATAACACCATAAAATTTGAAGGTATCCCTGAAGGATACATGGGTGAAGGTTTTATGGCCACTAACTTCGAAAAAGTAGTTAGTCTAGCTCGTAAAAATTCTATCTGGCCTTTGCCTTTTGCAACAAGCTGCTGCGGAATTGAATTCATGGCCACCATGGCAAGTCATTATGATTTAGCTCGATTCGGTTCCGAGAGAGTAGGATTTTCTCCACGCCAATGTGATTTGTTAATGGTGATGGGTACCATCGCCAAAAAAATGGGACCAGTGTTAAAACAAGTGTATGTTCAAATGGCTGAACCACGCTGGGTTATTGCGGTTGGCGCTTGCGCAAGTAGTGGTGGAATTTTTGATACGTATTCTGTTTTACAAGGGATAGATCAAGTAATTCCTGTTGATGTATACGTGCCAGGTTGTCCCCCAAGACCAGAAGCTATTTTAGATGGGTTTATGAAAATACAAGATTTGGTAAATGCAGAAGGGTTAAGGAGAAGACATAGTGATCAATATAAAGAATTGATGGAAAGTTATGGAATACAATAATTAGTTTAATGAGTTTGAATGATTGCAAATGGAAAATAAACCTTTGAAAAATTATTCGACAAATTAAATACTAGAAATTTATTAAAAGATGTTATCAAATTCAATCATACAGCAAAAACTTACGGAAAAATTCGGCGATCAATTAATAGATTGGCAAGAGCCTTATGGCATGCTTACTTTTACCGCACCTAAAGAAATGAATTTAAAAGTATTGCAATTTTTGTTTGATGATACTGAACTTAATTTTACTTTTTTAACAGACTTGCAGGCTGTTCATTATCCTGATAATAAAGGAGCTGAATTAGCAGTCGTTTATCATTTACATAATTGGAAAGACAATATTCGCATTCGATTTAAAGTATTTACGGATATTCAAACACCCGATGTATACAGTGCTACAGCATTGTATCAGTCGGCAAATTTCATGGAAAGAGAAACCTACGATTTCTTTGGCGTTAATTTTGTAGGTCACCCAAATTTAATCAGAATATTGAATGTAGATGAAATGGATTATTTTCCAATGAGGAAAGAATTTCCTTTGGAAGATCAAACTAGAATTGATAAAGACGATGACATGTTTGGAAGATAGTGATCAAACAGGTTAAGATGAGTTGACAACAACTCGTCTTCAAATTAAACATTATGAGCGAACATATTCTTTTACCGGAAGGAAGTATTGAGAAGCAAACAACTACTCTAAACTTAGGGCCAACTCACCCGGCTACGCATGGAGTATTCCAAAATATTTTGGAACTTGATGGTGAGCGAATCATGCAGGCAACTTCAACGGTAGGGTATATTCATAGAGCCTTTGAAAAGATTGCAGAAAGAAGGCCACTATATCAAATCACCCCACTTACAGACAGGTTAAACTATTGCTCATCTCCCATTAATAATATGGGTTGGCATTTAACTTGTGAAAAGCTTTTAGGAGTAACTACCCCAAAGAGAGTGGATTACTTGAGGGTGATTATCATGGAATTGGCTCGAATATCTGATCACTTGATTTGTAATTCAATTGTTGGAGTAGATAGCGGCGCTTATTCCGGATTTTTATATGTAATGCAATTCAGAGAGTTGATTTATGAAATTTATGAGGAAGTGTGCGGCTCAAGATTAACAACAAATATTGGAAGAATTGGAGGGTTTGAAAGAAATTTCACCAATGCCGCTTTTGAGAAGTTAGAAAAGTTTTTGGATGAAAAAAGCGGGTATCCAGCACAGTTAAAAGAGTTTGAAAATTTATTTTCTCGCAACAGGATTTTCATGGATCGTACAATTGGCTGTGGTCCAATTTCAGGAGAAAGGGCCATGAATTATGGATTTACTGGGCCTAATCTTAGAGCGGCAGGTATTGATTATGATGTAAGGGTTCATTCTCCGTATAGCAGTTATCAGGATTTTGATTTCACAATTCCTGTAGGCACTACGGGTGACTGTTATGATCGTTTTTTGGTTCGTAATGAAGAAATGTGGCAAAGCTTAAGCATACTCAAGCAGGCATATCAAAAAGTGCAGGAGTTTAAAGGCGCAGAAGCTGATATTTTTCATGCAGATGTACCCGCTTATTATCTTCCAGAGAAAAAAGATGTGTATACTAAAATGGAAGCATTGATTTATCACTTCAAAATTGTAATGGGGGAAACCGCGATGCCTGTTGGAGAAGTGTATAATTCAGTTGAAGGAGCCAATGGGGAATTGGGGTATTATTTAATTAGCGATGGTGGAAGAACACCTTATAGATTACATTTCCGTCGTCCTTGTTTTATTTATTATCAGGCTTATCCTGAATTAATAAAAGGAGGAATGTTGAGTGACGCAGTAATTACCATGAGTAGTTTAAATTTGATTGCTGGAGAATTGGATGCTTAAGAAATTTGATAATTATTGACTTAATAATAAAATGATACAATTTAAAGAAACAAGTCTGCATAAGGTAAACGAAATCATTTCCCGTTATCCAAAAGGAAAGCAAAAGAGTGCCTTATTGCCTGTTCTTCATTTGGCACAAGTTGAATTTGGAGGATGGTTGGATGTTCCCGTGATGGATTATGTAGCAAGTTTGTTAAGTATAGAGCCAATTGAAGTGTATGAAGTGGCTAGTTTTTATAGTATGTATAATCTAAAGCCGGTAGGTAAATTTGTTTTTGAAGTATGCCAAACAGGCCCTTGTATGTTAAACGGCAGTGATCAAATTATTGATTATATCAAACAGCAATTAAATATCGGCGTTGGGGAAACAACTACTGATGGTTTATTTACCTTAAAAACAGTAGAGTGCTTGGGTGCTTGTGGTTATGCTCCTATGATGCAGTTTGGAAAAACATATCGCGAGCATTTAACGAAAGAAAAAGTTGATGCAATCATTAAAGAATGCAGAGCAAAAGCAAATTAATATTAGTCCGGAAAAACGGAAAGTAAAATGGGAAGAAAATTATTATTAGAAAAGGCGCATGTTGAAGGAATCAGACACTATGATGTATACCGTCGTGAAGGCGGCTATCGCAGTGTAGAGAAGGCGCTTAAAATGCAGCCTACTGATATTGTGGAGGAAGTTAAAAAAAGCGGATTAAGGGGACGCGGAGGAGCAGGATTTCCTACTGGTATGAAATGGAGTTTTCTAGCAAAGCCAGACGGAGTGCCTCGTTATCTTGTTTGTAATGCAGATGAAAGTGAACCGGGAACATTCAAGGACAGGTATTTAATGGAATTCATTCCTCATATTTTAATTGAAGGAATGATTGTAGCTTCTTATGCATTAGGCAGTAACGTTAGTTATATTTACATTCGTGGTGAATACGATTGGATTACAGATATTCTGGAAGTAGCCATTGCAGAAGCTAAACAAAATGGCTGGCTAGGTAAAAATATTTTGGGCAGTGGATTTGATTGCGAAATGTATGTGCAGCGTGGCGCTGGTGCTTATATCTGTGGAGAGGAAACAGCCTTACTTGAGTCATTAGAAGGAAAAAGAGGCAATCCTCGGATAAAACCTCCATTCCCAGCAATTAAGGGATTATGGGATTGTCCAACGGTTGTAAATAATGTGGAAACACTAGCTGCGGTGGTGCCCATTATCAATGAAGGCAGTGAAGCATATGCGAAAATTGGTATTGGAAAATCTACAGGAACAAAATTGATTTCAGCTTGTGGCAACATTAATAAGCCCGGTATCTATGAAATAGACATGACCATTTCTGTCGAAGAGTTTATTTATAGCGATGAATATTGCGGTGGAATTCCAAACGGTAAAAAATTAAAGGCATGTATTCCTGGAGGATCATCTGTGCCTATTCTTCCTGCAAATTTATTATTAACTACTGCAAAAGGAGAAAAGCGGTTAATGAATTACGAGGGATTGAGTGATGGTGGTTTTGCAACAGGTAGTATGATGGGTTCAGGAGGATTTATTGTGTTGGATGAAGATCAGTGTATCGTAAAGCATACGTATACATTAGCAAGGTTTTATAGGCATGAGAGTTGTGGACAGTGTAGTCCTTGCCGTGAGGGAACGGGCTGGATGGAAAAAATATTACAGCGTATAGAAATTGGAAAAGGGACGATGAGTGATATCGACTTGTTGTGGGATATTCAAAGAAAAATTGAAGGGAATACAATTTGTCCTTTAGGAGATGCAGCAGCATGGCCGGTTGCGGCAGCTATCAGGCATTTCCGGGATGAGTTTGAGTGGCACATAAATAATCCTGAAAAATGCTTGACAGAAAATTATGGGTTGATGCACTATGCAGACCCAATTCATGTTCCTGCATAATAGGGGCACACAAATTTTGAATTTTGACTTTTATATATGTCTGACGAAACAAAAAAAATTAAGGTAACCATAGACAACATCACCATTGATGTAGATCCAGGCACTACTATTTTAAATGCAGCAAGGCGCATAGGCGGCGACGTTACACCACCTGCCATGTGCTATTATAGCAAACTGGAGGGAAGCGGAGGTAAATGTAGAACATGCCTTGTTGAAGTAGCGGCAGGTTCAACAGCTGATCCAAGACCGATGCCTAAGTTGGTGGCTAGTTGTCGAACTGGAGTTATGGATGGTATGGTTGTAAAAAATATCACCAGTGATAAAGTAACAGACGCTAGAAATGGAGTGGTGGAGTTTTTATTATTGAATCATCCTTTAGATTGTCCCATTTGTGATCAAGCCGGCGAATGCCATTTGCAAGATTTAGGATACGACCATGGAAAAGAAGGAACGCGCTACCAATTTGCACGCAGAACTTTTAAAAAAGAAGATATCGGCCCCTATATACAATTACACATGACAAGGTGTATTCTTTGTTATCGTTGTACTTATGTGGCTGATCAAATTACCAACAAGCGTGTACACGGCATAGTTGACAGAGGCGATCACGCAGCTATTTCCACATATATTTCAAAAGCAATTGATAATGACTTCAGTGGAAATATGATTGATGTTTGCCCTGTAGGAGCGCTTACCGATAAAACATTCAGATTCAAAAACAGGGTTTGGTTTACCAAGCCAGTGGATGCGCATAGAAGTTGCACTACGCCAGGATGTTGTGGTAAAGCAACATTATGGTTGAGGGGCGAAGAGGTTTTTAGAGTTACAGCCCGTAAAGATGAGTGGGGTGAAGTTCAAAGCTATGATGGTAAGCCTGGCTGGATTTGCAATACTTGTAGATTTGATACTAAAGCAACAGCATCTTGGACAATTGAAGGATTAACCACCATCAGTCGCCACTCTGTAATTGGCGCTAATAAGTATAAGACACTGGAAATGCCGAAAGAAACGATCAAAGAAGTAATGCATGGTGTGGAACCGAAGTTACTTATGGATATTCACAGCGTAAGTGGTGTAAATAATCCTGATATTCATTTAAGTGATATAGACAGGCCTGCTCATTCAAGTGATTTTAAAAAATAAAATGATGTTACTATCAATAGACCTTGGATTAGTGATTGAGAAATTAGTATTAATTGTAGTGGTTATCTCTGCTTCATTGGTAATTGCCATGTATACAACGTTTGCAGAAAGAAAAGTAGCCGCTATATTACAAGACAGAAGAGGTCCCAATCGAGCGGGTCCTTTTGGATTGTTGCAGCCTTTGGCAGATGGTTTGAAATTATTTTTCAAGGAAGAAATTATTCCAAATTTATCCTCTAAATTTTTGTTCATTCTTGGCCCCGCGCTGGCAATGATGACAGCAATGATGACAAGCGCGGTTATACCATGGGGTGATAAGATAGAATTATTTGGACGTAGTATTAGTCTTCAAATTGCAGATATCAATATTGGGGTATTATATGTTTTTGGGGTAGTGAGTTTAGGTGTATATGGAATTATGATTGGATCCTGGGCAAGCAATAATAAATTCTCTTTATTGGGAGGATTAAGGGCAGCCTCTCAAATCATTAGTTATGAATTAGCAATGGGTATTTCTATGATTGCCTTGTTGATGGTAACAGGAACGCTTAGCCTAAAAGAAATGGTACTTCAGCAACAGGCTGGAAATTGGAATGTCATTTATCAGCCATTAGGCTTTTTGATATTCTTAATATGTGCCTTTGCAGAATGTAACAGAACCCCTTTTGATTTGCCAGAAGCTGAAAATGAATTGATAGGCGGGTATCATACAGAGTACTCTTCCATGAAATTGGGATTTTTCTTATTTGCAGAGTACATTAATATGTTTATCAGTAGCGTGATCATGGCTACACTCTTTTTTGGAGGATATGATATGCCTTTTGTAAATGAAACATTACTTTCTCCAAATATGGCTGCATTAATTGGTATCGTTGCTTTAATGGGAAAAGTAATTTGTTTTATATTTTTATTTATGTGGGTAAGATGGACCATACCTAGATTTAGGTATGATCAGTTGATGCATCTTGGCTGGAGAATATTAATCCCTTTAGCATTATTTAATATGTTGCTAACGGGTGGCGTCATTTTATATTTTCATAAATAATATTTTTTGAACACAATAGATTAATTTAAAAATATAGATGCAAGCATTAACAGATAAATCAAAACAAGTCAGTAGAAAGCCCATGAATTTTATGGAGCGGATGTACTTGCCGGCTATTTTTAAAGGGATGGTTATTACATTCAGCCATATCTTTAAAAAGAAACCAACTATAAATTACCCGGAGAAAAAAAGACCATTCAGCCCCGTATTTAGAGGATTGCAAATTTTAAATCGGGATGAAGAAGGAAGGGAAAATTGCACTGCATGCGGATTATGTGCCGTAGCTTGTCCGGCAGAAGCCATAACCATGGAGGCAGCAGAAAGGCAACCAGGAGAAGAAAATTTGTATAGAGAAGAAAAGTATGCAGCTAAATATGAAATCAATATGTTGCGTTGTATATTCTGTGGTTTGTGTGAAGAAGCTTGCCCTAAAGATGCTATTTATCTGAGCGAAACATTTACGCCTGCGGATTATCAGAGAAAGCAATTTATTTATAGCAAGAATGATTTGTTAATTCCACACCCAAAAGAAAATCCAACAGCTTATCAACAAGCATTAGGAAATAGACCAAAAAGAGAATCAGTTATTTAAATTTATATAATGAATTTTACAACACTCGTTTTTATTATATTATCATTGTTAACGGTCGTTAGCGCTGTCATGATGATTGCTAGCAAAAGTCCTGTGCATAGCGTATTGTGGCTTATAGTAGTATTCTTCACCATTTCTGGTCATTACATAATGCTAAATGCTCAATTTCTGGCGATTGTAAATATAATAGTGTATGCAGGCGCTATTATGGTGTTGTTTTTATTTGTAGTAATGCTGATGAATTTAAATGCAGATTCAGAGCCTATAAAAAACTATCGGATTCAATTGATCGGCATCATATCTGGCGGAGTATTATTGTTGATATTACTTTCATCTGTTATGAGTATTGACAAATCTCAATTGGTAGAGATGAAGGTTGGAGATGAAGGATTGATAAAATCACTAGGAATGAATTTATTTAAAAATTATTTGTTGCCTTTTGAAATTAGCAGTGTGTTGTTTTTAAGTGCTATGATTGGCGCTGTGGTTATTGGAAAAAAAGAGGATGAGGCGGAAAATAAAAAAGTAAACTAGAACTTATTTATATGGACATAAAAGCATACATCGCTTTATCACTGAGTTTGTTTATTATAGGCATTATTGGTGTACTCATTCGCAGAAATGCAATCATTATTTTTATGTGTATTGAACTTATGTTGAATGCCGTAAACTTATTATTGGTGGCATTTTCTAAAATGCATGCATTGAGCCCAGTTGCAAAAGCGTCATTAGATTATGCAAGTGACGCTCAGATCTTTGTGTTCTTTATTATGGTGGTAGCAGCTGCAGAAGTTACTGTAGGGTTAGCCATTATAGTTATGATGTATAGAAATGTACACACAGTAGATGTCAATTTTTTAAATAGACTTAAAAATTAAAAATCAAAAATCGCAAGAGTAATTACTCCTGTTGTTTACATTATTATGAATAATATTTTTAAATTAATTTGGCTAATTCCGGTTTTGCCATTGATAGGTTTTCTTATTAATGGACTTGGCCGTAAATCTTTATCAAAAAAGACTTCGGGAATATTAGCAAGCGCTGTCATTTTAGGATCATTCATCCTTAGTTTGCTTACGTTTATTCAAGTCAATCAAGGAGTAACTTCTAATGTTCATTTATTTAATTTCATTCACCTGAATTCGTTGAAAGTAGCTTTTGATTTTAAAATAGATCAGCTATCTGTTTTATTTTTAATGATTATAACCGGTGTAGGATTTTTGATTCATGTGTATTCAACGGCATATATGCACGAGGAAGAAGGTAAAGATTTTGCTAAATATTTCGCCTATCTTAATTTATTTGTTTTCTCAATGTTATTGCTGGTGATGGGAGGAAATTATCTAATCATGTTTATTGGTTGGGAAGGAGTTGGTCTTTGTTCTTATTTATTAATTGGATATTGGTTTAGAAATACAGCTTATACAAATGCGGCAAAGAAAGCTTTCGTGATGAATCGAATTGGCGACCTTGGTTTTTTATTGGCTTTATTCTGGCTCATTTCAAAAATCGGAACAGTGCAATATGATGAAGTATTCGATGTTGCTAATTTAGCGAAGCTTTCAAACATAGATATTACTGGTATTACTTTACTATTATTTGTTGGGGCAACAGGCAAAAGCGCACAAATACCATTATTTACTTGGTTGCCGGATGCTATGGCAGGTCCTACTCCTGTGAGTGCTTTAATACATGCAGCAACAATGGTCACTGCGGGCATCTATATGATTGCCAGAAGCAATGCTTTGTTTTCTTTAGCTCATGAAACACAAACGGTTATTACTATAGTAGGATTGGCAACCGCTTTATTTGCAGCTTCTATTGCGATAAAACAAAATGATATTAAAAAAATATTAGCATACTCTACCGTTAGTCAACTTGGATTTATGTTTCTTGCCCTAGGCACAGGAAATTATGTAGCGGCCGTGTTTCACGTGTTGACTCATGCATTTTTTAAAGCGTTGATGTTCTTAGGTAGCGGTAGTGTGATTCATGCAATGGGCGGTGAGCAAGATATTCGAAAAATGGGTGGATTGCATAAACACATGAAAATTACCAGTATTACTTTTTTTATTGGATGTTTGGCAATTGCTGGCATACCTGGTTTCTCCGGTTTTTTCTCAAAAGATGAAATACTTGCAAGCGCATTTTCTCACAGCGTTGTTCTTTATTCGATAGCATTGTTTACAGCATTACTTACGGCTTTTTATATGTTTAGATTGTATATTATTACTTTCACCGGAACATTTCGAGGCACCAATGATCAGAAACATCACTTGCATGAGAGCCCAAAAGCAATGACGATACCCTTATTAATACTGGCTTTATTAAGTATTATAGGAGGTTATATTGGTGTGCCGGAAGCATTAGGGGGACATCATTACTTATCTGCATATCTTTCGCCTGTAGTAGAAAGCGTTGAACATCATTTAACTAACAGTACTGAGTATCTGTTAATGGGATTGTCTACAATACTTGTATTGGTGGCAATACTTTATGCTTGGGTTAAATACAAGAACTATCAAATTGAGCCAGAGGCCAAAGGATTGGGAAAAGTTTTGCAAAATAAATGGTATGTAGATGAACTGTATCAGAAAATAATCGTAAATCCATTGAATGCTGTTGCAAATTTCTTTAACAATATTATTGAAACGAAATTGATTGATGGTGCAGTAAATGGAGTAGGAAAAGGCATTAACTATGGTAGCAGACAACTGCGCTGGCTTCAAAGTGGCCAAGTGGGCGCTTATGTTTTATTAATGGTTATAGGAATACTTATTTTATTTTTCATACAATTGATTTTATAAAAACAAATACATTGGGTAATTATTTTACATTTCCGGACTTATTAATTTGGTTGCCAATATTGGCAGGAGGATTTTGTTTTTTCTCAAAAAAAGATAAAGAAGCAAAACGAACTGCTATTGTATTTTCAATCATCATTCTTGGTGTTTCAGTCGCTACTTTATTTTTTACAGATAGTGTCAAGCACCTTAACTTAAATTACGTTAATTATATTTGGCTCAAATATCTAGGGGCTACTTATTATATTGGGATAGACAGTACTGGAAGAATGCTTACATTGTTAACCGCCATTGGATTTCCGATAGTGTTAATTGCAACATCAAATACTACATTCAAAAAGCCGGCAAATTTTTATGGTTTGTTAATGCTTACACAAGCCGGTTTAATGGGTGTTTTTTTGGCAATGGATGCGTTGACTTTTTATTTCTTCTGGGAGTTAGCACTTATTCCTGTTTATTTTTTATCTAGTCAGTGGGGTGGAGAAAAAAGAATACAAGCCACATTCAAATTTTTTGTGTACACATTTGCGGGGTCATTATTGATGCTCATAGGTATCATATATGTATACATGCATACAGGAGCGAGGTCTTTTGAAGATGGGACAATTGCCAATCATTCTTTTGCATTGAATTCATTTTACAATGCTCAACTTTCAGCTGTAGAACAAAATTGGCTGTTTATCTTATTCTTTATTGCTTTCGCAATAAAGATGCCCATTTTTCCTTTTCACACCTGGCAGCCAGACGCCTATGATCAATCACCGACCGCAGTAACGATGATACTAAGTGGCATTATGGTTAAAATGGGGTTATTTGGAGTTATTCGTTGGTTAATACCAATGTTTCCTGCTGCTTCTATACATTATCGTAATGTAATTATGCTGCTGTCAATTATTGGAATAGTGTATGCTAGTTGTATTGCCATGATGCAGGATAATATTAAAAGACTTATTGCATATTCATCAATTGCGCATATTGGTTTAATGTGTGCTGCCATTTTTGCCATGAATCAAATCAGTATTCAGGGCGTCATGTTACAGATGTTTAATCATGGAATTAATATAATCGGAATGTGGGTAGTTGTTGAAATTATAGAAAGACAAACGGGTATAAAAAAGATATCACAATTAAGTGGCTTAGCAACAACCGCACCCACGCTTACCATATTTTTTATCATCATCGCGTTGGCGAATATCGCATTACCATTAACCAATGCTTTCACGGGTGAATTTTTAATGTTCAGCGGTATTTATAATTATAATACATGGTTTGCAGCAATTGCAGGAATTGGAATTATACTTTCAGCAGTGTACACTTTAAATATGATTCAAAAAGTTTTTTATGGCAGTGTAAATGCAGCAACTGCAGAAGTGAAGGATATTTCATGGAATGAAAAAATAGTATTGTTATTAATTGTTGGAATAATATTTTTTATAGGCGTTTATCCTCAGCCATTGATAGATTTGACAAGTGGCGAGATAAATGATCTTTTATTAAGAATAAAATAGAGGCTTACAAAATAGGTAAAAGTATGAATACAATAATATGTACAGCATTTTTTGGCGTAGTAATGATGTTTTTTGGCGTATTTGTAAAAAGCAAAAAAAGTCCTAAATATGCCGCTATTATCGGCTTGTCGGCAATAATATTATTAAACATCAGCGAATTAATTACAGGTAATTCTTTTTTTCAAATTGACATTCATGAAATGTTGCATTTTGATAATTTCAATCTGTTGTTTATTACCATTGCATTGTCTTGCACGTTGATTTATTTCTTATTAAGCGGTTCGGAAATTGAAAAGGTAGGTAATCATGTAGGAGAATATTTTGCATTGATATTTTTCGTGCTATGCGGCATTTCTATCGCAGCCACATTTAATACCCTTTTAATGCTATTCATAGGGATCGAAATTATATCTATACCATTATATATACTCACAGCTAGTGATAAACGAAATTTAAAAAGTAACGAAGCGGCACTTAAATATTTTTTAATGGGTGCGTTTTCTACAGGAATTATGTTGATGGGTATTGCATTTATTTATGGAGGTAACCCAGCGGCATCTTTTCATATAGATAAAATACAGTTAGGAATAGGTAAAATGCCTGTGATGATTGCAATTGGTTTATTATTCCTGATGGTTTCGATGTCTTTCAAGGTTTCTGCAGCACCATTTCATTTTTGGACACCAGACGTATACGATGGAGCCCCAACTGTATTCACGTCTTTTATGAGTACCATTGTAAAAGCGGCAGGATTTTTTGCTTTTATACGTTTATTTGAACATGCTTTTGGTGTAATACAGGATCAATGGCAGCATTTAATCATTTTCATTACAGTGGCAACATTGCTAATTGGAAATGTGACAGCAGTATTTCAACAAAGTGTAAAAAGAATGTTGGCGTATTCTAGCATTGCTCAAGCAGGATTTATGTTGCTGGCATTATTCGCATTAAACGGAAAGGCAAAAGAAGGGATTCTATTGTATTCAGCTGCCTATAGCTTAGCCACCATTGGTATGTTTGGAATATTAACAAAAATGGAAGATTTTACAATAGATGGTTTTAATGGATTAGCAAAAGAAAAGCCATTGCTCGCCTTTGCCACTACAGTTTTTTTATTGTCTTTAACCGGTGTGCCTTTAACCGCAGGTTTTCAAAGTAAATTTTTCATGTTAATGGCAGCAGTAGAAAATGGACAGCATATATGGTTAGTCATTGTAGCGGTTTTGTTTGCAGCCGTGAGTGCTTATTATTACTTCAAGATAATTCAATCAATGTATTTTAAAGAAGCAAAAACATCTGGAATAGTTAAACTTGATGCTCTTTCAAAGCCATTTAATATTATGCTGATGGTGATTGTTGTCATCATTCTAATCATTGGAATTTACCCAGAAATACTAATAGGATGGATGTATCATTAATAGGCTAATTAATGTCATACCTTACAAAGAAATTTCATTGAGTACCTTTGTAATAATAGCAATAAAATGACATACACTGATATACTTTCATTATCGTGGAGAAATATAAAGGGTAATAAACTACGTACTGCCATCACCGTCATCATAATTGCTTTAGGTATTTTTTCACTAATATTAATTATTACTGCTATTCAGGCTGCAAGTAATAGCCTAACAAGTAGTTTTTCAACTATGGGCTCCAATGCATTTAGTATTAGATTCAGAGAAAGAAATGTAAACTTCGGCCATAGAACTAGAGCCAATACAGTAAAAGTTAATAAGCGTAGTTTAAACAATAGAAAATCCAATATGGGCATACCTATTAGTTATGAAGAAGCTATTGCTTTTCGCAATCGATTTGAATTCCCAGGGGCTATTGTAGGAGTAGGGTTACGTGGTCCTGCAGGGATTGTTGTAAATAATAGCAGAAAGAAAACAAATCCAGAAGTGAATATGTATGGGGGTGACGAAAACTATCTTGAATTAAATGGATATAATATTAATTACGGAAGAAATTTTTCACAAACCGAAATACAATCAGGGATTAATGTTTGCATGATAGGTTACGCAGTGGCTACAGAATTGTTTGGCGATAAAAAAGAGAAAGCTATTGATGCGTTGGTGAGTGTTGATCATATACCTTATAGAGTTGTAGCTGTTTTGTCAGACAAAGGGTCAAGCGCATTTTTTAATACAAGCAAAATAGTAATAACGCCCTATAATAATGTTCGGCGCTTATTCGCAAATCAGAACAGCACGTATAATATTGCCGTAAAAGTTGACAATGTTCAAAAAATAAATGTAGCTATTGGGGAAGCGACGTCTATATTTAGACCCATTAGAAAATTGTCGGTAAAAGATGCAGATAATTTTTATATAGACAAGAGTGATAGTATCGCAGAGAGTTTGTTGACAAATTTAGGTTTCTTGGAAAAAGGCACCATAGGCATTGCCTTTATTACTCTAATAGGAGCGGCGATCGGATTAATGAATATTATGTTGGTTGCCGTAAATGAACGTACAAAAGAAATAGGATTGTCAAAAGCTTTGGGGGCCACTAGGTCGTCAATTAGAGCACAATTTTTATTTGAATCCATCTTAATTAGTTTAATGGGCGCATTAGCCGGAATAATTTCAGGTGTTTTGCTAGGAAACATGGTTGCCGTATTGTTGAAAACCGGGTTTGTCATTCCTTGGCCTTGGGTAATTGCCGGAATTTTTGTGTGCTTTGTAGTTGGATTGTTTGCAGGCCTATATCCCGCATTGAAAGCCTCAAAATTAGATCCCATTGTAGC
The DNA here is from genome assembly GCA_947466405.1 of Chitinophagaceae bacterium. GTDB lineage: Bacteria > Bacteroidota > Bacteroidia > Chitinophagales > Chitinophagaceae > Ferruginibacter. Next base: position 17,262 of record CANICR010000023.1, read on the forward strand.
ACTGCGTTACGAATAATGATTTCCCCAAATAATCCACTTTTATATTAATAATTTGTAAATTTTTCACAACTATTCGTTTGAATTCGAATATTTTATTAACTTGTCGTCTCGTTATAAAATATTATGATTTTCATTATAATAACCAAGCGAAACTAATTTTAAAAAATCATTCAATTAACTATTAAAAAACAGATTTTTATGGCAGATCAAAGTAAAACTGCAAAATCAGCTAAAGTGAACAAATCCAACAACATGATTTCTTTACTTGCTCCAGTACTATGTTTGTTGGCAGGGTATATTATTTGGAGGTTTATTTTGGGTGCAGGATCAAATTTTGGTGTTGGATATGATAACGGCGGATTTTGGCCTGAAAGAGAAGCACCAAAAACGGCATTAAGTAAAATGTATTTGGGCGGTATTATCGTTCCAATATTAATCGGAGCATTTTTAACAATGATCACTTTTGTTGTTGAAAGATTTCTTACCATTAAAAATGCAAGCGGCACAGGAAGTAATGGTGATTTTGTTCGTAAAGTACAATTTCATTTATCTAATAAAAATATTGATGCTGCTATTGCAGAATGTGATAAACAAAAAGGATCTGTAGGCAATGTAATGAAAGCCGGTTTACACAGGTACAAAGAAATGGTTTCCAATAGTTCATTGAGTACCGAACAAAAAGTAATGGCGATTCAAAAGGAAGTGGAAGAAGCTACTTCACTTGAACTGCCTATGCTTGAAAAAAATCTTGTCTTTTTATCTACCATTGCATCTATTGCTACTCTAATGGGATTACTTGGTACAGTATTAGGAATGATTCGTTCATTTTCTGCGTTGGGAGAAGACAGCGGAGGCGGTGCAGCAGCTAGTAAGCTTTCTGTAGGTATTTCCGAAGCCTTATACAATACAGCTTTGGGTATTGGTACTTCAGCATTTGCAATAATTTTTTATAACATTTTTACTACAAAAATTGACGCCATTACTTACGGGATTGATGAGTCTGGATTTACTTTAACTCAATCTTTCGCTTCACTTTACAAATAAACTTGTAAAAAAAGCAAATTTAAAAAGTAAATTTTAAAACAATTCCAGTATGCCAAAAGTTAAAATACCACGTAAAAGCACTAACATCGATATGACTGCGATGTGTGACGTGGCGTTTTTGTTATTGTCATTTTTTATATTGGCAACAAAACAAAAACCTCCGGAAGTGCTTACTGTAACTCCTCCGGCATCCGTCTCTTCAAAAGCTGCCCCTGACAAATCGATTTTAATTACGCTTACTCAGGATGGCAAAACCTTTTTGATGCTAGGAGATGAAACAAAAAAAGCAGCAATTTTGAGTAATATCAATACTACTAAAGGATTAAATCTTACTCAAGCAGAATTAAATAAATGGGTAAAATCGCCTTTTGTTGGACAGCCATTGAATCAAATAAAAAGCGCATTGAATGCATCTGTAGAAATGCCTCCAAACAAATTGCCGGGAATTCCAACTGATAGCACAAACAATGAAATGATTGATTGGATAAGAAGCGTTACTTCGGCATATGCAGGTACGGATCAACGTAAGTTGCAAGAAATGTTGTTGGTAAAAGGTGACCAATCCACACTTTATCCGGTATTTAAAAATATCAAACAAGCTTTCAAAAAGAATGAGATTTATAAATTCAGAATTGTTACCAATGGAGAATCCGTTCCCACAGGATCTGAATTGTATTTAAATCCACCGAAGGCGATTAATTAAATAATAAAAATATTCCGAAATGGCAGAAATGGATACATCGTCGGGCGGCGGACATAAAAAAGGCCCCGGCGTAAAAAAAGGAAAAAAATTATCTACAAGGGTTGACTTGACTCCTATGGTTGATTTAGGGTTTCTGCTCATCACTTTTTTCGTATTTACTACTACAATGAGTCAATCAACGGCGATGAATATGAATGAGCCAAAGGATGATGACAAAACACAATTATTAGTAAGAAATTCAGGAGCTATGACAATCCTGTTGGGAAAAAATGATCAGGTCTATTATTATTTTGGTCAATTAGAAGCTGAAAAAGTAAGTGAGCAATTTAAAAGCACCACGTTCAAACAAATCAGAGAGTTGATTGTAACCAAAAAGAAATCGACCCCAATAGATAATTTAATGTACATCATTAAATCGGATAAGAAATCGACTTTTAAAAACGCAATTGATATTCTAGATGAAATGAGTATTTGCGCTATTCCGCCTGGACATTATGCGGAAGTAGACATGACTCCAACAGAAGAAATATTAATAAGCAAAACAGAAGAAGCAAACGGAATAAAATAGTTTTATTGTTATGGAAAATAACAAATTGCTGAATCTGAAAACAAACTAATAACGATGGACACAAATAAAATTTTAAGCACCGATTTATTAGACATCATTTTTGATGGCAAAAATAAGTCATACGGTGCCTATGAATTGAGAAAAACCTATAACTCAAGGCTAAAAAAGGCCTTGATATTTACGGGTATAGTATTAATGATAATTTTCGCTGGAACCATCTTATCTAATTTTCTTGATAAATATAAAAGCAAAAATGATATTGATGTTATCGATACCCAAATGGCCGAGATAAAGAAGGATGAGCCGCCACCTCCGCCTCCGCCTCCTCCGCCTCCAACACCACCACCACCACCTGAAGTAAATCAAATTAAGTTTACACCTCCTAAAATCGTTAAGGATGAGGAAGTTAAACCTGATGAAAAAATTGAAGAAATTAAAGAAGACCAGGTAATTAGTACCAAAACGGTGGAGACTGAAAATGTTGTTGCTCCTGTAGAATCAACTATTGGAGAGCAGCCTAAAGAAGACGATGAAAACAAGATATTTACAAAAGTAGAAGTTGATGCTGCATACGCTGGAGGTGAATCTGCATGGAGAAGATATCTTACAAATAATCTTGATGCCGGTGTGCCAGGAAATGAAGGTGCGCCAGCTGGAACCTATACAGTTGTCGTAAGATTTGTAGTAGCTAAAGACGGTAGCGTAAGTGATGTGGTGGCTGAAACAAATCATGGCTATGGTATGGAACAAGAATCTGTTAGAGCAATAAAAAAATCTGGAAAATGGACCCCTGCAATCCAGAATGGAAGACAAGTTACCGCCTATAAAAGGCAACCAATCACTTGGGTAGTTCAAGAATAATCAATCAGTTATCTTTTTTATACAACCCTTTCATTTTATAAGTGAGAGGGTTTTGTTTTATATAACCATTTAGTTTTTTTAATTTCTTAGTTGATTAATTAATGCTAATAAGTAAACAAGTTCAACTGTATAACATATAAATCACTTTAGGTATCTTTGCAAAATGAATAATAAATTGTCAGGTTGGGACGATACAATAGTTGCGCTAGCAACACCTCCAGGCATTTCTGCGATTGGAGTAATTAGATTAAGTGGAAAAGGAACGATAGACATTATTGCCAAATTATTTCCTTCAAAAAATATTGCAGAACAAAAAACACATACTATTCATGTAGGGTTACTTAAGGATGAAGGGGGTGCAATTGATGAAGTGGTCTTATCAATATTCAAAGGCCCCAAAAGTTATACTGGAGAAGACATCATTGA
>CANICR010000024.1 GCA_947466405.1 Chitinophagaceae bacterium
TATCCATTCTAATTTGCTATGAATATTCTGCATCCCAGTAAAAATATTTGGGCAGGGTAGTCCTATATAACTTAGTCTACTGCCATCTGTTCCACCACGTATACTTTCTTTTTTTAAAGTAAGTCCAGCGCGAGATATAGCAAGTTCGGCGTTATTGGCAACAGAAGGGTATTTATCCAAAACTTCCTTCATATTTCTGTATTGCTCTTGTTCAATATATTCCATAGAGGTTCCTGGATAATTAGCAACAATTTTTGAAGCAATATTTTTCAATTTGATATGGTGTGCTTTTAATCCTTCAATGGTAAAATCCCGAACAATAAATTGTATGGTTGCTTTTTCTGAAATCCCATTCATAGCTACCGGATGAACAAAGCCTTGACGGCCTTCTGTAGTCTCAGGGCTCCATTCGTTTTTTGGAAGCGCATCTACTATCTCTCCGGCTATCTTAATTGCATTTACGAGTGTGTCCTTTGCATAGCCTGGATGGGCAATGATTCCATGAATTATAATAGAAGCAGCATCTGCACTAAAAGTTTCATCTTCTAAACTTCCAGCCTCTCCGCCATCAAGTGTATATCCAAAATCGGCGCCTAGTTTTTTCATGTCAATCTTTGCTGTTCCTTTTCCTACTTCTTCATCTGGAGTAAACACAATTTTTATAGTACCATGTTTTATGGTGGGGTTGCTAATTAAATATTGAGCTGCTTGCATAATTACAGCAACACCACTTTTATCATCCGCTCCTAATAAGGTTAAGCCACTTGCCGTAATAATATCTTTACCTATATGGTTTTGTAAATAAGGGGAATCAACTAATGTCAACTTCAGCGTTTGATCATCTGGCATGACAATATCTTCGCCTGTATAGTTTTTATGAAGTATAGGTTTAACATTGGTTCCACTGCAATCAGGTGCTGTATCAACATGAGCGCAAAAGCAGATAACCGGAATATTCTTTTTTTCAGAAGTAGCCGGAATTGTACCATAAACATATCCGAATTCATCTAAGGAAGCATCTAGTACTCCCATTTGTAATAATTCTTGTTGTAATACTTTCCCCAGATCTTTTTGTTTTTCTGTAGAAGGATGAGCATTGCTGTTTGGATCGCTTTGGGTATCAATTTGCACATAATGCATAAATCTATCAGAGAGCGCTTTTGGATCTATCATAAGTAAACTTGTTATTAAACTTTAGAATTCAAATAGTTCATAAGTGGGGTTATTCAATTTGAATTATTTTATTATTAAATTAAGAACCTATTTCTATCAATTCAATATCAAAAATCAATTCCTTACCAGCTAGAAAATGATTTGCATCAAGAATAACAACATCGTCTTTAACTTCAACTACAATTACCGGAACAGGCTGGCCCATTTCATTACTTAATGTCAAGGTCATTCCGGGTTCTAATTTCATATCCGCTGGTACATTTTCTTTTGGAAATTGAATAATAGCTTCTTCGCTCCTTGTACCATAAGCATCTTCTGGTAAAATATTAATTGTTTTCTTTTCACCTAAAGCCATTCCAGGCATTGCCGCATCAAATCCTTTAATCATTTGTCCAGCACCAACGGTAAATTCCAATGGCTCTCTGCCAGCAGATGAGTCAAATTGATCTCCTGATGTTAATTTTCCTGTGTAATGAACTTTTACTACATCTCCTGCTTTAACTTGTTGCATAATTGTATTTTTGTTTATTTAATAATTACTGGCATTATTAATCCAGCGAAAATGATTTGATAAAGGTATTTTTTACAAAAGTAATTTAATATGGAAAGTTTATATGCCATATTAAAGGCAATATTATAAATAAAATTCAATTTAGCCGAATTAAAAAACTTTACTCAACTTTGAGGTATGAGACTTTTAACAATAAGATTTATATTAATATTAATGTCTTCTGTGTTTTTCGTAAGTGCACAAACTTTCAAAATGCCCTTACAGAATAGAGAAGTAGTAACAGGTGCGGACCAAACTGCTCTTTACGTTCCATTATTAACAGGTAAAAAAGTAGGTGTTTTTGCTAATCAAACATCGGTGATAGGTAAAACACATCTTGTGGACAGCTTATTGAAATTAGGTGTAAAAGTTGTAAAAATATTTGGACCAGAGCATGGATTTAGGGGCAAAGCAGATGCCGGTGAACATATAGAAAATGGCATTGATAGTAAAACTGGAATTCAAGTTATTAGTTTGTATGGACAACACAAAAAGCCGACATCAACTGATCTTTTGGGGATAGATATGTTGCTATTTGATATTCAAGATGTGGGGGTGCGATTTTATACATTTATTTCTTCGTTGCAATATTTTATGGAAGCGGCATTGGAAAATAATACTCCGTTATTAATTTTAGACAGACCAAATCCCAATGGTTTTTATGTTGATGGGCCTGTATTAGATACGAATTACAGAAGTTTTGTAGGCATGCAGCCAATACCCGTGGTTTATGGTATGACTATCGGTGAATATGCGTCTATGCTTTGCGGTGAAAAGTGGTTAACGAATCAAGCCAATGAAAAATACACGCCTGAAAAAATAAAAATCATTAAATGTGAAAAATATACTCACTCATCATTATATCAACTGCCAATAAATCCTTCTCCTAATTTAAAATCAATGGCGTCTATTTATTGGTATCCATCTATTTGTTTTTTTGAAGGGACTTTAATTAGTGAAGGCAGGGGAACCAAAGCGCCTTTTCAAATATTTGGTCATCCTTTATTGCCTATTAGTTTATTTGCATTTACTCCTTTGCCAAATGAAGGCGCAAAAAACGGGAAATGTTTTTATCAGAAATGTTACGGATGGAATCTTACAGGAACCAATAATCAAGTGCTAGAAAAAATTGGTAATAAAATTCAACTTAAGTATTTAATACAGGCGTATAAATTATTCCCCGGTAAGGATAGCTTTTTTTTAAAAACAAACTTTTTTAATAATCTATCGGGTAATGATCAGTTGATGAAGCAATTAAAAAGTGGAATGACTGAAGAAGAAATAAGAAAAAGCTGGGAGCCTAAGCTTTCTATATTTAAAGCGATTAGAAAAAAGTATTTATTATATAAAGATTTTGAAAATGGACTATAAAAAACTCAGGATTGTTTTTATGGGAACACCTGATTTTGCGGTCGCTTCCTTAGAAAGGCTGATAAACGCTGACTGTAATATTGTAGGAGTGGTTACGGCTCCAGACAAGCCTGCTGGAAGGGGAATGCATATGCAGGAAAGTGCTGTAAAAAAAACTGCATTGGCTAATGGCTTGAATATACTTCAACCTGAAAAATTAAAAAGCCCCGATTTTATTGAATCCTTAGCGTTATTAAAAGCAGATATACAGATTGTAGTTGCTTTCAGAATGCTTCCTGAAATAGTATGGAATATGCCGTCAATAGGAACGGTAAATCTGCACGGGTCATTATTGCCTCAATATAGAGGTGCTGCTCCTATTAATTGGGCTATAATTAACGGTGAGCCATACACGGGAGTCACCACATTTAAATTAAAACATGAAATTGATACAGGGGATATTTTGCAATCTGAAAAAATATTGATTACTGAAGAAGATACTGCTGGAACGCTTCATGATAAGATGAAAGAGATAGGTGCTACACTATTATTAAAAACCATTCAAAACATAGCATCTGGTGATGTTAAAGAAACGCCACAGCAGGTGTTGATAGAAAATGAAATAAAGCACGCGCCAAAAATTTATACAGAAACATGTAAAATAGATTGGAATAATAGCTGTACACAAGTCAATAATTTAATCAAGGGATTGTCGCCATACCCTGGAGCTTTTACTTATTTAGGAGACAAGAAATTAAAAGTATTTGCAGCGGAAAAAGAACTCACCAATCCTTTAGTACCAGCAGGCATGTATGAGACGGACAACAAATCTTTTTTGAAATATGCTTGTCAGGATGGATACCTGAAGATTACCTCACTTCAATTAGAGGGAAAAAAGCGTATGCAGGTTTCTGAATTTTTAAGAGGCTACAGGGTGACTTAAATAATGATCAATGCATTATTGTTCCTTCGAATTTTTCTTCTGAAATCTCAAGTGATGTAGCGCCAGCTTTGCTTATACTTATTAATACACCAACATTTTTATTAATATCAGGAATTACATCCAATACTTTTGCATAAATATATTTTTGGTTGTTGGTATTGATAATTTTTATGATAGTGCCTGAAGGTGCTGAATTATACAAGCAATAATATTTCCCATCATTCCATCCGCTGGTGCTTTTAAAAACTCCGATTGTTCCGTTTTCTTCTTTATGATCTTTTGTTTTATCGCTTATTTGTTTTTCATAAACGGCTCCAAAAAAGCCGCCTTTCGAAAATTCTTTGCTGCTCTCTATTAATTGCATGGAATCATTGTTACTACCTGCAACTTTTTTTGCTTTTGGTTCCTCCTGTTTATTTGATTTATTGTTTCTATCGAAAGAAGAAAGACTACTGCTATCTATTGAAGAAACGGTTTGTCCTTTTCCTCCTGAAACGTAATCAAATCCGACTATTAGTGTCATTCCTTCATTAACAGCATCTAAAGTGAGGTTATTCCATTTTTTCAAACTATCCATTGGTACTTTATTATACTGCATTCTAATTTGGAATAAATTTTCTTTTTTAAGTACTGTGTGATAAACAGGAATTCGTTTCTTTACATCCATATTTAATAACGAAGCATTAGCAGTAGTGTCTTTGATTGTTTTTGCCAAAGGGGGCATTGTTTTTTTTAATGGAATTTTTATCGTTTGTCCAATTGTAAGCCCAACATTTAAATCAATGTTATTATAAGCAGCTATTTCTTTAGGATGAATATTATAATCTCTGCCAATTGAGAATAATGTTTCTTTAGGACCAACCGTGTGTATTTGCTGTGCAATTGTAAAACAAGGTAGTAATAAAAAAAAGATAGTGAGGGATTTGATACAATTATTCATTTTGTAATGATTTCTGTTGGCAAAGATGAGGATAATATGGCTAATTTTTACATTATTTATGAACAATACGCCATTCTTTTGGGTAATAATTATTAATTCTGTTATGCAACACTTTGATTAATCCTAAAGAAACACCTCCATATTTAATAATATGCCAGCCTATTTCTGTTCCGCTAATTTTAATGTCATGAAGCCTTAAATAATCTAAAGCAGTTTCTTTTTTTACTTCAATAGTAGGAATTTTTTGATGAAGCAGCGTGTTTAAAGCTAATTCATGAGAGGGTAATAGCTCATCTCTTATTAAGGAACCAATATTAAGGCCTGCTTTTTTGATATACAAAGCAAATTGCAATAAAGTTATTTCATTCATCATTTTAAACGGCATAGCAATGATATCATTTTTCCAATAAAAAAACTGGCAATCATCTACCGGCTCAAAATATTTTTCAAGTTTTGCCAAATCGGCTTTTTTTAATAAATCGGGATGTGGCTTTGGTTTTTTATCATATTTTATTTCACTTGTACTCTTTTTTTGAAATGCAGTGATAAAAAATCCTTCTCCTTTTATTTTATTTGGATAAAAACGATAACCGAAACATTTATTTTCTTGTGAATTTGTTTCAATAATATTCCATTTTTCTTCTAATTGGATTTTAATACTATCAACGTCATTATTATTTACTAGCCAATCTGTAATGGCTTCATTTTCTTCGTAAGAGTAAGAGCAGGTAGAATAAATCAAAGTACCCCCTGGTTTTAATGCAGGCAAAACATCGGTTAAAATTCGTTGTTGTCTTTGATGGCATAAAGAAACATTTTCTATGCTCCATTCATTAATAGCATCCGGATCTTTTCTAAAAAGTCCACTTCCGCTGCATGGTGCATCAACCACAATTAAATCAAAGTAGTTTGGTAATCGTTGAAAGTCTTTAGGATCATTATTAGAAATGACCACATTTGTGGCACCCCATTTTGTAATATTTTCTGTAAGTACATTGACCCTGGTTTTAATCACTTCATTGCAAACTAATAAACTGTCTTTTGAAATAAGTGATTGAATTAAAGTGGATTTCCCTCCAGGAGCGGCACAAAGATCTAATACTTTAATATTGTTTTGTAAATCACAAGATTGTTTAATAACAACTTCTAAAAACATACTGCTGGCTTCTTGCACATAATAAGCACCAGCATGGAATAAGGGGTCTAATGTAAATGAAGGTCGGTGGGTAAGATAAAATCCACTGCTGCTCCAGGAAACTTTTTCATCTATAGTCAATACAGAATCGGAGATGTTGAATATTTTATTTTTATTAATTCTAACGGAAGTAATCGGGGAGGCCTCTTGATGCGTTTGAATAAAAGAGGGAGCATCAAACCCGGTCACATTATTTAGGGCCGACAATAAATCATCTGGTAAAGGTTTGTTCATACATTTTTTCTGAGTAGTTGCTCATCAGAAAATAAAAATATTAATTAGACACTTTTTATTTCAGCACATAAGTCTTGTAGTACTTTTTTAGCATCACCAAATAACATGGAAGTTTTTGGCTTGAAAAATAATTCATTTTCTATACCGGCATAGCCTGGTTTCATGCTGCGTTTATTCACCACGATAGTTTTGGCTAATTCAACATCTAAAATTGGCATGCCATAAATTGGAGAAGTGGGATCGTTTTTTGCAGCGGGATTAACCACATCATTTGCGCCTAAAATAAATACCACATCGGTAGTTGGAAATTCATCATTGGCTTTTTCCATTTCCAATAAATTATCATAACTAACATCGGCTTCAGCTAAAAGAACATTCATATGGCCTGGCATACGACCAGCAACAGGATGAATAGCATATTTAACTTCTACACCTTTTTCTGTTAGAATTTTTTCAAGTTCATGACAAGCATGTTGAGCTTGGGCTACAGCTAACCCATAACCTGGAACAATCATTACTTTAGATGCATAGCTCATGATCATAGCGGTATCACTTAAACTAATTTCTTTGTAAAGTCCTTGGCTGACAGGTCCTGTTGATGAAGTTTTTGCATTGCCTCCAAAAGAACCAATCAATACATTCTTCAGCGAGCGATTCATTGCTTTACACATTAATATAGTAAGCAAAGTACCCGCAGCTCCTACGAGAATACCTCCGGTAAGCATCACTTTATTGTTATATAAAAAACCGCCGCATGCAGCAGCTACTCCTGTAAAAGAATTTAATAAGGAAATAACAACAGGCATATCAGCACCCCCAATTGGCATTACAAAGAAGATTCCATATATCAATGATAAAACAAGAATGACATACAATAAATTATGCTGTAGTGGATTCATTACTAAATAAACCGCCGATAGTATTGCCAAGGCCAATACAAGTAAGTTAAGAATATTTTGACCTTTAAAACTGAAGTCTTTTACTTTACCATTTAATTTACCCCATGCAATCATTGAGCCTGCAAATGAAACCGAGCCGATGATTAGACCTACTACAATAATAAATACAGTAGGTTGTTCGTGTGGAATAAATAATGGATTTGGGTTTGATATTAATTCTTTGCTTAGATGATTAAACTCAACGATTGAAATTAAAGCTGCGCAGGCTCCACCCATACCATTAAAAAGGCTAACCATTTCTGGCATGGCAGTCATTTTTACTTTTTTTGCGGCAAGTGTTCCGATGATTGCACCAATAACAAGTCCTCCAAATATCCACGCATAATTATTTAGATAACCAGTTTCAACATCTTGGTATAAAAAAATGGTACCTAAAATAGCAATAGTCATTCCGGCAGCGGCCAATAGATTTCCTTTTCTGGCGCTAGCGGGATTAGAAAGCATTTTTAATCCAATAATAAAAGTAATAGATCCTATTAAATAACAAATGGTAAGTAAGTCTTGGTTCATGATGGTATAATTCTTTGTAATAATTTTCGTTCGAAATCTTTAGTATTTATTTTTTCTTCTTTTTAAACATCTCTAGCATTCTATCAGTAACAACAAAACCGCCTACAACATTTAATGTGCCTAAAACAACAGCGATGAAACCTAATGCCAAAGCCAGGTAATTATCTGGCTCTGCCTTTCCCATTACTATAATAGCGCCTATAATCACCACACCATGAATGGCATTGGCACCGCTCATCAATGGAGTGTGCAATACGCTCGGCACTTTTTCGATAATTTCAATTCCGACAAATATCATCAAAATCACGGTATAGATAATGGGTTGATTAATTGTTATAAAGTGTAAAATAGATTGCATCACTTTGGTTGATTAGTTTTTAAAGTATAATATTAAATCAGTTGTTTAACTCTTTCGTTTGTTATTTGACCGCTATGAGCCACGCAGGTTCCTTTTACTAAATCATCTTCGAAATTCAGATTTAAAAGTCCCTCCTTTGTTACAATTAATTGTAAAAAGTTTAAAATATTTTTTCCATATAATTTACTAGCATCACTTGGCATGGTTGCTGGTAAATTAGAATTACCTACTATTGAAACGCCATTAACAATATTAGTTTCATTATTTTTTGTGTAATCAGTATTACCGCCTGTTGCTGCTGCTAAATCAATAATAACAGATCCATTTTTCATGGCAGCTATCATTTCTTTTGTAATTAAAATGGGTGCTTTTTTTCCTGGAATTTGTGCTGTTGTAATTATGATGTCAGCTTTAGCAACACTTTCAGCAATTTTTTCTTTTTGTTTTTGTAAGAATTCTTCTGTTTGTTCTACAGCATAACCGCCAGCTTTTGAAGCATCTGCGGCACCTTCCACTTCTACAAATTTTGCACCTAAACTCATTACTTCTTCTTTTACTGCAGGCCTTGTATCAAACACTTCGATCACTGCACCCAAACGCTTTCCTGTTGCAATGGCTTGCAAGCCTGCAACTCCAGCACCAAGTATCAACATTTTTGCAGGAGCGATGCTACCAGCAGCAGTCATAAACATGGGGAAGTATTTTGGATAAAGATTTGCCGCTAATAATACTGCTTTATATCCGGCAATATTTGCCTGACTGCTCAGTACATCCATACTTTGTGCCCGGGTAGTTCTAGGCAGCATATCCATACTAAATACCGTATTATTATTACTAGCCCATTGAGCAATTGTCTTGGCATTAATAAAAGCCTGGAAGAAGCCAATGATTACTTTGCCCTTAGTGACAGCATTATCAGATTCACTGATTGGGTTGATCGATAAAATGACATCTGCTTTTTGCAGAACATCATGTCTGTTGGCTATAGAAGCCCCAGCATCCTGATAAACTTGATCGGTTGCAAAAGAAGTTACGCCAGCACCGGATTCAATAATCAGGTCAACATTCATTTTTTTAAGGATCGCGATGTGTTCAGGTAAAAGAGAAGTTCTTGTTTCGAAAGAAGGTTCTTTAAGTAGACCAATAATCATAATTAAAATAATTGACCTCGAAGGTAAGAAAAATTAAAATTGAATGGTAAAATGCTGTTTGACTTTAAAGTCATTTTTGAAAAAAACCAAACCGATAAAGAACAAATCAATCGTTAAAGTAACAGAAGGGTGTTGTTTTATTTCATTCCAGGCACTTTCCATTTCAGGGCTCCAATGAATATCATCAAAAATAATAATGCTTTTTTCATTTGTAAGAGGGAGTAGCTGTTTGAAATAATCAAGAGTTGGCTTTTTACGATGATTGCCATCGATAAAGGCAAAATCAATGGATGGTTTCTTCGAAATAAACTCAGGTAAGGTTGATGAAAATTCGCCAATACTTATATTGACGTTGTTTAAGGTAAGCTCCTTAAAATGTTGGACAGAAATATTGGCAATAGACTTGGATCCTTCAAACGTAAAAATGGTTGATGTTTCATTGGCTTTTGCCAAATAGGCGGTAGTTAATCCAAAGGAAGTGCCTAATTCAATAATGGTTTCCGGTTTGTAATATTGTACAATTCGATACAGCAGTTGGGCATATTTTTTTGGCTTTAAAGAAGACTTTGCAATTTTGTCTATTCTTCTTTTGTTTGATTTAATCAAACCTGAACCGGCACCAAAATCTTCCACTTCAATAAATGAATTGTTTTTATACAGTTGGCTCCTTAATTGTTCAATTATAATAAAAGGGGGTTGTTCTTTTTTGTCATTTAAAATAGAAGTGATGAAATCAAATACAAATGGAGAATGAACGCCATGGCCTTTATTATTGGAGGAAGTGAACCAATAGTAAATATATTTTCTAGCAAGTGTGAAATAGGAATACAAAATATTTTATTTGGTTTTTTTAAAATAACAGGCAGAAGGATGATAATTCAATGGGATAGGTTATGCCATTTTTCTATCCCAAATCTGAATAGAATGGGGCAGGTTGTTTTTTTCGTCTGCCATAAAATCTTTTGATGAAGTTAATGTCCATTCATTTTCATTTATTGCAGGAAAAAATGTATCGCCTTCTATAGTAGTGTGAACCCTAGTAAGATAAATTCTATCAGATAATGAGATGCTTTCTTTGTAGATTTGACCGCCGCCTATAATAAAAATTTCTCTACAGTTAGTTGCTCCTGCTTTTTCTAAAGCATCATTCATGCTATTCGCAACTACCACATCTTCAAAATGCCAATCAGGTTGTTTAGTAATTATAATATTTATTCTTCCAGGGAGTGGTTTGTTTACAGATTCAAATGTCTTTCTTCCCATAATCACTACCGATCCCCAGGTAGTATTTTTAAAAAATATTAAATCATTGGGAAGATGCCAGGGCAGTTGATTATTGCTGCCAATTGCGTTGTTTTCTGCCGCCGCTACGATAATTGAAATCATGGTGGGTTAGTTTATATGGCAACGGGAGCTTTAATGCCAGGATGTGATTGGTAATTGACTAATTCAAAGTCTTCATATTTGAAATCAAAAATATCTTTTACCTCAGGATTTATTTTCATTATTGGCAATGGGAACGGGCTTCTTGATAATTGAAGCTCGGCTTGTTCAATATGATTATTGTATAAATGAACATCACCAAATGAATGAACAAAATCACCATATTCAAGATGGCAAACTTGAGCAATCATCATTGTAAGTAAGGCATAAGAAGCAATGTTAAACGGAACGCCTAAAAAAACATCCGCACTGCGTTGATATAATTGGCAGCTTAATTTTCCATTTGCCACATAAAATTGGAATAAACAATGGCAGGGCATTAATTTCATTTTTGGTAAATCGGCAACATTCCAAGCGCTAATGATAAGTCTTCTACTATCTGGATTTGTTTTTATTTGCTGAATTAAATCCTGAACCTGATCTATCACTTGTCCGTTTGCGCCTTCCCAACTGCGCCACTGTTTGCCGTATACAGGGCCTAAGTTTCCTTGCTCATCAGCCCATTCATTCCATATAGACACATTGTTTTCTGTTAAATAAGCAATGTTTGTTTCACCTTTTAAAAACCAAAGAAGTTCATGAATAATACTTTTGAGGTGTGTTTTTTTGGTAGTCACCAGCGGAAATCCGTCTGCTAAATTGAACCTCATTTGATAGCCAAATACACTTCGCGTTCCTGTACCTGTTCGGTCACTCTTTTCGGTACCGAATTCTTTAACATGGTTTAATAAATCAAGATATTGTTGCATAGTTGCAAGATAAAAAAGTTTCAGAGGTTGAAAAAGTTTATGCGGTTTAAAATCTTCTTTTGTTGATAATTTGTAGGGTAAAAGACTTTAATTGAATTCAATACCTTATATGTATTAATCCTAAAAATAGCTTTATCTATCATTATATTTGCATAGTAATTGATATAATGAGTAAAAAAGGAAAAGTATTGATGGCGATGAGCGGCGGTATTGATAGTACAGTAGCTGCTTTGATGCTTCATAAAGAAGGATATGAAGTAGTGGGCATTACCATGAAAACCTGGGATTATGCTACTAGTGTAGGGGTGACAAATAAAAAAGAAACGGGCTGTTGTAATTTAGATAGTTTTAATGACGCTAGAATGGCAGCTGTTCAGCATGGGTTTCCTCATTTTATTTTAGACATCCGGGAAGAGTTTGGTGATTTTGTAATTGAGAATTTTGTAGAAGAATATCTTGCAGGAAGAACGCCTAATCCATGTGTTATGTGTAATACGCATATAAAATGGAGGGCTTTATTAAAGCGTGCTGATGCTTTAGGTTGTGAATTTATTGCCACTGGCCATTATGCTCAAATACATCAACATACAAACGGAAGATATTTTATTCGTAAAGGTATAGATGATACAAAAGATCAGAGTTATGCATTGTGGGGACTTCAACAAGATTTACTAAAAAGAACATTGCTTCCATTAGGCACATTTCGAAAAACAGAAATCCGACAAATGGCGCACGATTTTGGGTATCCTGAGTTGGCGAAAAAAAATGAGAGTTATGAAATTTGTTTTGTTCCAGATAATGATTACCGGGGATTTTTGAAAAGAAGAGTTGATGGATTAGAAGAAAAAGTGAATGGTGGAAATTTTGTAGATCAAGCGGGAAAGATATTGGGTAAGCATAAAGGCTATCCTTTTTATACAATTGGGCAGAGAAAAGGGCTGGAAATAGCATTAGGGGCGCCTGCGTTTGTAACAGAAATAATTCCTGAAACAAATGTAGTGGTACTTGGCACGGAAGAAGATTTAAATAAAACTGAAATGTTGGTCCACAATATTAACTGGATAAAATATGAGGGATTAGAATCGGGGATGGAAGCGATAACCAAAATTAGGTATAAAGATAAAGGCGCATTCAGTCAACTGGAAAAATCTGAACATGGAGTTAAAGTTGTTTTTTATGACAATGTGAAAGGAGTTGCGCCAGGTCAAAGTGCTGTCTTTTATGAGGGAGAAGATGTAATTGGCGGTGGAATTATACAAAGACAAAGTCATACATAAAAAACAAAATCACTCCTTATAATTTAAATATGAATTTTACAAAAGTGAGTTTAATTAATACTAAAATAACATTGTTTATTATTGGCTATTTTTTTTGTGTTGGTTTAACTTCTTGTAATAAAAAAATGGAGTCTTATGAGTCTGTTCAGATAAAATATTATTATCCATTAGAAGAAGGCAGGTATATTATATACAAGGTAGATTCCTTAAAATATATTTCATTTGGAACGAGAGATACGATCATACATTGCCAAGTGAAATATCAAACAGACAGCCAGATGACAGATAATTTAGGGAGACCTTCTTATCGTATTTTTAGGTATTATAGGACAGATTCAAATCAGCTATGGATTCCCGAGGCAACATTAATGGCAACTAATACAGTTAACAGTCTTGAGTTAGTGGAAGATAATTTAAGGTTTATAAAACTTCGCTTACCTATAAAAGAAAATATTACCTGGAAGGGTAACTCATATATTGAGACTTCATCTGTAAATTCGAATTTGAGGTATTTAGAAAACTGGGATTATGTATTTCATCAAGTAGGTAATACCGAGATAATGGGAACTGATACGCTTAAAAATGTTATAACAGTTGATCAACGAGATGAGATTATTGGTTTGCCTGAAAATTCCGATAGTTATAGCGAAATCAATTATGCACAAGAAAAGTATGCATTGGGAATTGGCATGGTGTATAAAACTTTTTTACACAAAGAATATCAGCCCAATAATGGCGGCTATGTTGCAGATGGATCTTATGGAGTAACATACACAATGATTGACCATAATTAATTCAATAATGAAAATAAATATCCGTAAGGCAAAAAAAGAAGATTGTGTAAGGCTGATGGAATTAATTACGGAGCTTGCAGTGTATGAAAAATCGCCTTACGAAGTAACGGTTACTTTTGATCATTTTGTAGAAAGTGGATTTGGTGAAAATCCTGTATGGTGGGCTTATGTAGCAGAGGCTGATGATGAAAAAGGATTGAAATTGATTGCTGGATTTGCTTTGTATTATATCAGGTATAGCACGTGGAAAGGTCAAAGGCTGTATTTGGAAGATATCATTGTAACAGAAAAAATGAGGGGTAATGGAATTGGAAAAATGTTATTTGAATCATTAATCAAAGTGTGCAAGGAGGAAAACCTTAATGGTATAGCTTGGCAAGTGTTGGATTGGAATGAACCTGCTTTGAATTTTTACAAAAAATTTAAAGAGGTAAAACTCGATCCTTCATGGATAAATGGAAGTCTTGATTAAAATAGGAAGTTAATTTTCGAATGCATAAAATTAACAAGCAGTCTATTTTGCAATTAATTATATTTGTGTATTATCTTTTAATAAAAAAATAAAATCATGGTTTTAGTTATTCAATTTTGGTGGTTAATACTTATTGTCATTGCCATTTTCAGCGGGTTATTCACTGTTAATCAGGGTACTATTGCTGTAATAACAAGATTTGGCAAATATGTTAGCATTCAACGGCCAGGTCTTCGGTTTAAGATTCCTGTTATCGATCAGATTTATAAAAGAATAAGTATTCAAAATCGATCTGTTGAATTAGAGTTTCAGGCAGTAACAATTGATCAGGCTAATGTTTATTTCAAATCAATGTTATTATATTCTGTCCAGAATGAAACTGAAGACACTATTCAAAAAGTGGCTTTTAAATTTATTAGTGATAAGGATTTGATGCAGGCGTTGGTAAGAACAATTGAAGGAAATATCAGGGCATTCGTTGCTACTAGAAAGCAATCTGAAATTTTAGGATTGAGAAGAGATATTGTGGAATTTGTAAAGGAACATGTGGATGCTTCACTAGAAGAATGGGGGTATCACTTACAGGATTTACAGATCAATGATATTACTTTTGATCAGGCTATTATTGAAAGTATGAGTAAAGTAGTGGCGAGCAATAATTTAAAGGCTGCTGCAGAAAATGAAGGACAAGCTTTATTAATAACAAAAACAAAAGCAGCTGAAGCAGAAGGAAATTCAATTAGGATTTCGGCAGAAGCTGAAAAGCAGGCTGCTCAGTTAAGGGGGCAAGGCGTTGCGTTATTTAGACAAGAAGTTGCGAAGGGAATGGGAATGGCTGCAGAACAAATGAAAATGGCCAATTTGGATACTAGTGTTATTTTATTTAGTATGTGGACAGAAGCCATCAAAAATTTTGCAGAATATGGAAAAGGGAATGTGATATTTTTAGATGGTAGTAGTGAAGGAATGGAAAAGACGATGCGTCAGCTTATGGCGATGCAGCAAATGGAAAAGTAAGTATTATTAACATATTTTTGTATGATAGTTTACAAAAAATATTGTTCTTTACATTTCATTTATTTAAAAAAATAACTAAAAAATATGTTTGATATCCTATTACAAATCGATACAACAACCACAGGTGCGATAAGCGAAGTTAAAGTAGAATCTTTATGGAGTTTATTAGGTAAAGGTGGTCCAATCATGATCCCACTAGGGATATTATTTGCATTGGTTGTTTATTTTTTCATTGAAAGAATGTTGGTGATAAAGCAGGCTGGAAATATAAGTGATGACTTTATGTTAAGAATACGGGAGAATATTTTAACAGGAAATATTAATGGCGCTCGTAGTTTAGCAAAGAGTACCGATAATCCAGTAGCAAGAATGATTGATAAAGGTTTGCAAAGAATTGGTAAGCCTATTGATGCGATAGAAAAAAGTATGGAAAATGTAGCTAAGCTGGAATTGTATAAGTTAGAAAAAAACCTAAATATCATTTCAGTAATTGCAAGAATGGCACCACTATTTGGTTTTGTAGGTACTATTATTGGATTGGTCATGTTGTTAAAGGAATTTGCAACTATTAGCAATCCCTCAATAAGTCAAATTGCTGATGCGATGTATGTTAAGCTGGTTACCTCAGCAACAGGATTAATAATTGGTATGTTAGCCTTTATGGGACATAGCTATTTAGATACACAAATAAATAGATTGGCAAATAACATAGAATCTTGCAATAATGAATTGATAGATACCTTACAAGAGCCCACAAAATAATCATCAATCTAATTAACGAATGAGTTTAAGAAAAAATAAATTAAGGGAGATGCACGCGGATGTGGATACAGGACCGTTGAATGATATTCTGTTTATTTTGCTGATGTTTTTTTTAATGATTTCTACATTGGCCAATCCTAATGTTATAAAGATGAGTGTTCCTAAAGCAAAAAGTGACACGAAACAAAAGCAGAGTGTGGTGGTTAGCGTTGATAAAAATAAAAATTTCTTTATCGGGTCAAAAAAAATAATGGAAGACTCCTTAGAATCAGTCTTGAGAAAATATATAAAAGAAGGGGATAGTATTAAGCCAGCCGTTGTCATTAACGCAGATTCTGTAGCACATTGGGGAGAAATAGTAAAGGTGATGAAAGTGGCCAGAAAGCTAGGTGCAATGACCTCTGCAACCGTTACAGGCACCGAGTAGCAATAACTATCCTGTTTTTTCCATAAAGGTCATTTACTAATGTCGTCTGATATCCACCAGAACTAAAAAGAGCGCAAACTTCCTGTCCATATCCTTCATGTATTTCCATAAAAATATTTCCAGTTTCTGATAATTGTTTCTCGCAAAAATGTAAAATATTTTTATAGAAAATTAAAGGATTTTCATCCGGTACAAACAATGCGATTGTTGGTTCAAATAATATCACATTGTTTTCCATTTCAATCATTTCTTTATTTGGTATATAGGGAGGATTGCTTACTACCAGATCGAATTTTCCAATTTCACTCCAACGGGTAGACGCTAAAAAATCAATTTCAAGAAAGGATATTACGGCTTTGTTTGCTCTGGCATTTTCCTTTGCAATATTTAAAGCAGCCCTACTGATATCTATAGCGGTAATATTTACACCAGGTATATTTTTTTTTATCGCAATTGAAATACAGCCACTGCCTGTACCGATTTCTAATAAATTACGAGTAGAATTATTTTTCAAGTAATCAATTACTGCAGAAACCAATTCCTCCGTTTCCGGCCTTGGAATAAGCACATCGGGTGTAACTTTTAAATTCAATGAATGAAACCAAGTGTTTCCTATTACATATTGAATAGGGGTATGATTCATTAATAAAGCTAGGCTTGATTCAAGTTTTGAGCCACTTTCTTCACTTAGCAAGGCATCAGGATGCTTAATCATATCAACCCTGCTAATATTCAACTCGGATTCAAAAAACAATTTTGTAATATTGGCAGCCTCATTTGGTGAATATATTGTTTCAAGGTTTTTTAAAAAGGATCTGTATAATGTATTAATTGTCATCTACGCAAATTTACTTTATTTTTCAATCCTTAATTTTACAGTATTGAACTTGAATGAAAAATATATGCACCGGTGCCTTCAGTTGGCAAAGAAAGGGTTAGGAAATGTAGCGCCTAATCCAATGGTTGGAGCAATATTAGTGCACAAAGATGTAATTATTGGCGAAGGTTATCATGAAAGCTTCGGATCCAATCATGCGGAAGTAAATTGTATACAATCGGTAACAAGCAACAATCATGAATTAATAAAAGATAGCACACTATACGTTTCATTAGAGCCTTGTAATCATTTCGGGAAAACACCACCTTGTACGAATTGTATCATTCAACATGGTATTAAAGAAGTAGTTATTGCCTGTTTGGATTCATTTGAAAAAGTAAATGGATCTGGAATTGAAAAATTGAAGGAAGCCGGAATTAAGGTAACAATAGGCGTTTTGGAAAAAGAAGCATTAGCACTGAATATACGATTTTTTACTTTTCATACATTGAAAAGGCCTTACATTATTTTAAAATGGGCACAAACGAATAATGGTATGATTGCGGGAGAAATGAAACAGCGCATTAAAATTAGTAATGATAGTACCAACAAATTGGTACATCAATGGCGAAGTCAGGAGAGCGGAATATTTGTAGGAACATACACAGCCGAATTGGATAACCCAAGCCTAACCACTAGGCTTTGGACAGGCAAAAATCCGTTGAGAATATTCATTGATAAAGATTTGCGAATTAGTCAGTCCTCTAATTTATTAGACAATAGTACACCAACATTGATTCTTAACAGGCTAGAAGAAAAGAAAATCGGTAATACTATTTTTGTGAAGTATGACGAGACGAAACGGTTAATTCCACAGCTTAATGCAATCCTTTATGATAAAGGAATATCTTCATTGATCGTAGAAGGAGGTTCAACTTTGTTGCAATCATTCATCAATGAAAATATCTGGGATGAGGCAAGAATTATCACCAATAAAAATATGGAGGTATTAAATGGGTTAGATTCGCCAATTATTTCAAAAAAAAATCCAATAAAAGTAGAAAGTATTTTTCACGACGAAATTGTATATTATTCTAGAGAAGGGTTATAAAAAATGGACAATTATTTTACAATTGAAACGACCTCAATAGCTGAATTTAAAGATCGGGGCAGCAAATTTATTGGCACTGTATTTCAAATTGAAAATGCAGTGGATTTTAAGTTGAAACTTAATGCTATAAAAAAAGAACATATCAAAGCGGTGCATCATTGTTTTGCCTATAGGATTGGATTGGCGGGGGATAATTTCAGGATAAATGATGATGGAGAACCTTCGGGTTCTGCGGGTAAGCCAATATTAGGACAAATAGACAGTAAAAAAGTTACCAATACAGCAATTGTGGTCACCAGATATTTTGGAGGTACGTTATTGGGGGTTCCTGGATTAATAAATGCGTATAAAACAGTGGCAGCACTTGCTTTGCAAACTACACCAATCATTCAAAAGCCAATATTGATACCTTATGAACTCGCATTTGATTATTTGTATCAAAATGATATTATGCGATTTTTGAAACAATATAATTGTGTCATACTAGAATCCAATATTAACCTGTTTTCAACAATCAAATTTGGTATACCCAAAAGGAGGGAAGCAGAAGCCCTTTTTAAAATGCAAGAAATGCATAATATAACAGTTAAAAAAATATTGTGTTAATTTGTTTATTTATTTTAATTTAGCCTCTCCAAACCGAGCTAACACTATTTTTTGTTTTTCATTATTTGGAATTCGATAAAAAATATTAAATCTTTTATGAAAAAAAGTCTACTAACATTATCAATTATTATTTCTTTTCATTTTGTGAATGCGCAGCAATTGCATTTCATGAGTCAGTATTTACAGCATAATTCTATGTATAACCCTGCTGCTGCTGGAATGTCAGATAAAAGTTTCGTGGGTGTTTCTTATAGAAGCATGTGGGCATCATTTCCAGGTAATCCCAAAACGTCTGTCGTATATGGCGATTTTGCATTAAATAAATTAAATGCAGGATTAGGTACTTATTTATATAAAGACGAAACAGGTCCTACAAGTCGTACTGGTTTTCAATTAGCCTATTCTTATCATATTCAATCTAAAAATGAAAAAAGCATTTTAGGTATAGGATTGGAGGTAAGAGGTGTTCAATTTGCAATAGATCAAAGTAAGATAGATTTGATGGAACCTATTGATCCTGCTTTTACCGGAGCAGCCAATAAAGTAATATTTGATGCAGGCGCTGGTCTATACTGGAAATACAATAATCTTACCGTTGGAGCTGCAGCTACCCAATTAATGGGATCTAAATTAAATTTAGCTGATGTACCTAATTCAACTGAAGCTGGCCGATTGTATCGTCACTATAATGTAATGGCTAGTTATAAAATCCAAACTGGTGATGATATTTTTCTTATACCAAATGCTATGTATAGGGTTATTGAGA
>CANICR010000025.1 GCA_947466405.1 Chitinophagaceae bacterium
GCACATAAGATGTTTACCATGAATCCTTTTTGGGAAAAATGTTGGTATATATATTGCTGGATAACACAGGGGAGCTCTTATTTAAATGCGAGGGCATACGCGATCTTACATAGAATGCATCATGCATACAGCGACACAGAAAAAGATCCACACACACCACATTTTTTTAAGGAAGTGTTTACTATGATGTTGCACACCAGAAAAGTTTACAATGGAGTTTTAAACAACACTTTACAAATCGAAGAAAAATTTGACAAGAATTTTCCAATTTATCCAACGATAGATAAAATAGCAGACAGCTGGATAACAAGATTATTGTTTGCCATTGCATATGTTGTTTTTTATATAGTATTTGCAACTAGTTGGTGGATGTTTTTATTACTACCTATTCATTTTTTAATGGGTCCAATACAGGGTGCAGTTGTAAATTGGGCTGGCCATAAATATGGTTACAGAAATTTTCCAGATGAAAAAGATAAATCGAAAAACACTTTATTTATAGACTTTTTAATGTTGGGAGAATTGTTTCAAAACAATCATCACCATGCCGGAGCGCGACCAAATTTTGCTGCAAAGTGGTGGGAACTAGATCCAGTATACCCAATAATAAAATTCTTTCATTATTGTGGAATGATCCAATTGGTTTCTATCAAGAAACACTCGTAGCACATTTTACAAATACAACAGGATGCCTATATTTGTTTTATTATCTAAAAGACTATGCTGGCAGACTCGCTAAAAAAACATCATAAAAAAATACAATTATTCGCCACAGTTTTATTTATTCTAGGAACGCTTGATCCAATGGAGGGCTCTGTGTTGATTTTGGTTGGCGCGTTAATTATTACTTTGATACAAGGTCTACAAAAAGGGAAATACTGGAAATGGTTTGTGTTTTTTACCGCTTTGATAATTTTTGGGGTGTTTTTTCTTTTTTATCTTTCGTCGCTTGGTGGCTTTGGTGGAAGCTCTAGGCTATCTATTTGGTGTGGACTTACCATTATTCCCTATCCGATTGGATGGTTGGGTATTGTAATATTATTATGGAGAAACAGAAAAAAAAGCTTATGAAAAAACATGTTTTATTTTGTTTAGTCTTGGTATTGCTTATTTCTTCTTGTGCAACCATTAAGCCCTCAACGCCAAAAGTTTCTAGTGATATCATAACGCCCCTACCTATCGCCGTCTCAAACATTAATATTCCTATAGAGTTAGACCTTTCTCCATATTTCAATATTGCGGAAAAAATGGCACCTATTCAGTATGAGGGAACTGAAAGCCCGTGTGAAGGACTACGATATTATTATCAGTTTTTGCGAAGCCCCTTTAAGATTTCTGGTAATAAAGATGAGATCAATCTTTTTTTTGAGGGGAAATATAAAATTAAAGGAAGCTATTGTGCCCAATGCCTAAAAGAAAATTGTTTATTACCTTCTCCTTCATTTAGTTGTGGATTTGATGAATCATTAAGAAGAATTAATATTGGGTATTCATCAAAAATTAAAATCTTGCCCAATTATCATCTATACACTTCTACTACATTGTTGAAGGCAGAGGCAATTGATAAATGTAAAATCGGATTTATCAATTACGATATAACCGACAAATTATTAAAAGAGGTAAGAGTTCAATTAGATTTAATAGGTAAAAATGTAGATGCACAAATCCGCCCTTATGATTTCAAGCCCTATGTATTGGACATATGGAACAAATTAACTGAGATTCAAAAAGTAGAAACGTATGGATACTTAAGCTTAAACCCACTTTCCCTAAGTGTTGGTAATATAAATATGAATGGCTTAAAAATGAATCTCATACTCGGCTTATCATGTAAGCCGGTTTTTTCATTGAATCAAATAAAATCAAGGCCGATCGAATTGCCGAGTTTAACTAACACTCTCCCACAAAAGGGATTTAATGTATATGCAGATTTGTTGTTAAACTATAAAGACTTAAATGAATTATTAGCCAACAAATTATCCGGCAAAGTGTTTGAAATCAAGCGAAAAAAAATAATCATCAAAACGATACATTTAACAGGAATAGGTAATTCAAAAATTTTATTGCAATTAGATTTCGCAGGAACTAAAAAAGGAGTTGCGTACTTAATCGGAACGCCTTATTTGGACACTATTAAAAATACACTTTCCATTCCGGATTTAACTTTTGAATTAAAAAGTAAAAATATGTTAATAAAAACGGCGAGTTGGTTATTGAACGAAAGATTGACAGAAAAAATAAAATCAGCGGCGGTATTTGATATCAATACAATAGTAAACCAACACAAAATTAGTATACAGCAGCAATTAAATCGGCGTATTAATGAAAATATAGAAATGAATGGAATGGTCGACAGAATGAGCCTCACTAAAATTTTCACTTCTACAGATGCCCTTCTTTTAAGAGTATTATTTACAGGAGAAGTAGGGTTGAAAATTAAATAATCTATTTTGGTCTTCCGCAATTCATCTGAACGATGTCGGACTTTCTGATTAATAATCTCTTTTTAAAAAGTAAACTATTTAATTACATTCTCGTAAATATTAATCCATTCTTTCACCGTTATTTTTTTTGATAGCTCTTCTATTAAGCTGTATGGAATTTCTTCTAGTTTTTTAAATTTTATACATCCTTTCCCCATTTCTAATTTTGATTTATTGTGTTTAGTGTATTCGTTTAAAAACCAAATCGAAAGGTCTTGAATGGCATAAAATCCTAAATGATGAAGCGTAATGCCGTTTTTTTGAGATTTAATGGAGATGAATGGTAATGGTAGTTTGGGATTACAATGGTAGCCAGGATTGTAAATTGAATGGGGTACAACAAAATCAATACTGTTGGTTCCGATAATCTCTTCAAAACCATTTGGTAAATTTGATAAAATAGTTTTTCTTAATTTTTTTACCGCATCTACTTTTTCTCGAGGCAATAAATTAAGATAATTTTGAAGAATGCTCATACTTTAATTAGAATTAGGTCCTTTTATAAATGCTATCAATTATTTTTTTAGTGCAGTTTAATTATTCACAGGTTTTTTAAATATAGTGTGTGTAATATATAATTACCACCCCAGGTGGTTTTTTAATTAACTGACTTTATAAAATTAATATTTTTATCCAATATACTTATACAATCAATCGCAGCCTTTGTAATATTATCAAATAAGGCTTTATAGACTTTTATACATTTCAAGAAAAAGGCTCTCGCTAATCTTCAGTAACAAGTATAGAAATCACCACCTAAGCAGCATTTAGTTATTAACCTTACAAGCTTGTAATAAAAACTTTTACCCTTTTCATGGGTGTAATTTGCATTTAAAATAATAACATATGCAAACAGTAAACAACATCAAACAAACAAAAATGCTAAGCTTTTACAAAGAAAATGGTCTTTGGTTTGCCGACCTTCCAGTATTTTTAGAGCTTGGCCTCGGAACCAAGTCTAATCTATTGATGGTAGATGGATCAGATGTCTTTTTAGATTTATTATCCTCTAATAGCACAAAGGTTACGGTACAATTGAGCAATAAGCCATTTGAAAATCATTCTATTCATCTTGAAAAGCTCAAAATCGGAATTAACCAAGATTTACTCAATAGTATAGGACACGCCCCGGTAAATTATGGAGCTTATTATAATGTGAAAAAATACCAAAATAAACCTTATCAACACACCCTTTGGTTGTGCCCTGTTGCAGAATATGTATTCCAAGGTAAATACCCTCAAAACATCTATTTAACTAAAAAATAAAAACAACTATTATGCAAAAATCAAAAACAATCTACCATCTTATTGTAGATAAAAGCGGATCAATGTCAGACTGTATTGAACAAACAATCAACGGCTTTAACGAACAAGTCAATAAAATTCAGCAATTAGAAAAAGAATACACCGAACAAGAAATAACCATTGGCTTAACCACCTTCAATCATGAAGTGTACCATCACTTTTTTCAAAGCCCCCCTACAGCTGTAAGAAAATTGACTACAGATACCTATAGGCCAGATGGAACAACAGCCCTCATTGATGCAATTGGTATGACGATTCAAAGTCTCGAAAATGAAACACAACATCATCAAAATCAACTTAATACAACTGTTGTGATAGTAATTTTAACCGATGGTCATGAAAATGCCTCTAGAATCTTTAAATTGGAGGATATTCGAAAAGCTATTTCACGTTTAGAAGAATCCGGAAAGTGGACATTTAGTTTTATTGGCGCTACATTAGATGCCGTAAATGTTGCAGCTTCTATGGCGATCAAAAGCCAAAATAGCTTTATGTTTGAAAAGTCAAATATGCAGTCTGGACTTTTTGATAAACTTTCAAACTCAATGGAAAAGTATATGGATAAAAAAAGAAAAGGAAAAAACTTGGGAGATTTTTTCTGAATAAATATGAAATAACCATAAATGTTTCATCACGACAACAGCGATAGGCTAAATGCTGTTGATAAACTTTAAACCAATTAGTAATAAATGAAAGTACACTTATTAAAATCTGCTGAAGTTAATATGTCTTTATTTACCAAGGTGATTGACTTTTTGCAGTCAATCACCGGACCTATTAGCTTTATCTATGACTTAAATACTACTGCTTATTATGAAGACGAAGAAATCTTTATGAATCAAATAATAGACAGGGTAGAATTTGAAAATAAAAAAACATCAATTTCTACGGATAGTTTAATGAATATGAGAATTTTTCCATTAGAAAGAGAGACTGTTGACTGGGATGTATTGTTTAAAAAATCAAATCAGTACAGAAAAAATAACAACATACCTAATGATGAATTTATATTTTTACTCACAAACATAGCTAATAAACAAAACTGGTTTGCCAGTTTAGATGAAAAAATGCCTTATAATGGATTTATTCATACAGATGATTGGGACTATTATATTAACTGTTCGGCTGCTTTTCCAATTGCATATGAAGTGATTGCGCTAGCATTGCAAAAGCATATGTTTGAAGGTTTGTATGAACTTAGAACAAAAGTCCACGAAAGTCCAATTGGTTGTGTCAATGATTTTTGTTATCATAAAAGAGAAATAATTTTAAAATTAAGAACAGGAGATGTTTGTGAAGATTGTATTGAAAGAGCCAATGGTAAAATAAGCGTTCCGGAATTACATCATGCGTTACAAATTATGAGTTCACTAAGAGAAAAAATGTTATTCGCACAAAATTTAAAAAAATTTTCGCCCCTAAGTCAATTAATTATTGACCCTTTTAATAAAATCTATTTGTCTGATTTTGGGAATATAGAGATTAAGCTTCGACCTCTTGAAAAAGCTTTATATATTCTTTTCCTACGTTACCCAAGTGGTATTTATCATAGTAGCTTGAGTGATCACCGTATAGAGTTGTATGAAATTTATGCTACTATTTCTTCAATGGGGGATTTGGCGGAGATGAGAATTAGAATAGACGATATGGTTAACACGCTCAATGACTCAGCCAGTCAAAAAATATCAAGAATTAAAAGAGTTTTTGAAGAAGCAATCGGCGCAGATCTTGCCAAGCATTATTATATTAAAGGTGAGCATGGCCAACAAAAAAAAATAGATATTGACAGAACGCTTGTGAAATTACTTAATAACTAATTAATGTTTTTAATTCTTTTTTTAAAAATAAATTCAAAGTTACGAATCGTGTTGCATCATCAATAAAAAAGTAAAATGAACAAAAAAATTAAATACTATATAATAGCTTTTTGTATACTATTCTTTTCTCTCTTCATTTACGGACACGTAAAAAACACTCGAGGAATAACTTGGAATGGAAGAAGGTTACATTATTACGGTTTAGAATATTTTATCGCTTCAAAAAATAATGCAGCACATATTCTAAATAAAAATATCACCAATGGCATTTACAAAGCGGCTATACAATTTGCAAATACTGTTAGCTGGGTATATGACCCAACATACTACAAAATAGATTATCCTAATGGCGATGTTCCTTCGGGTGGAGCATGCACTGATGTTGTTATAAGAGTACTTAGAAAAAACGATATCGATTTACAACAACTCATTCATGAAGACATGGCTTCACATTTTTCTGCCTACCCGCAAAGATGGGGATTGAATAGACCCGATGCAAACATCGACCATCGCAGGGTACTAAATATTATGAAGTATTTTGAAAGACAACGTTTTAATTTACCTATTACAACAAATACCATTGATTATAAACCCGGCGATATTGTTGCCTGGAATTTATCTCCCGGCATTACGCATATTGGTATAGTATTAGAAAATCAAGATGTATTCCACAATATGGGGCCTACATCAAGAATTGAAAGTGGATTTCTTTTTACTCACACAATTATTGGACATTATAGAATTTTTAAACAATGAAAATAAAAATATCGATACCTAAAAAATGCAATGAGCATTGGGACAAAATGATTCTTAAAAACAATGGAAAATTTTGCGATAAATGCAATTTAACGGTTGTTGATTTTACAAGTATGACTGATGATGAAATTCAAAAATATTTTGTGGGTAAATCCTATGTATGTGGAAGATTTGATTATAGTCAACTAAATAAACAATCCAATAATGGATTGGCTGCAATAAAAGATAAAATAGAAAACACTTCATTTCCTATTTTAAAATATTTAATATTGTATTTGCTTGCATTGCCATTATTTATTTCAAGCTGTATTAATCGCTCTTCTAAAGAAAAAACAAATAAAATAAATGTTTCTAAGATTGATACCCCTCGACATTTAATTGGAGCAGTAGTGATGCAAAAAAATATTAAACCACCTTCCAAAAAAAATAAGCATCCGTAATGATCTACAAATTTTTTTTAATAATTATTTTATTTGTTATTATTATTATAAGCTTTCTTACTTGTAATAATAATCAAACATCACCAATTGCCGAATCAAAAAAAGACTCTTTTAATGATAGCATACCTAAATTTATTAACACCTTGAATATGCCAGAAATGAACCTTCCATATGTTGGTCATTTTAGTTCATTCGATATTTTTGATACCCTTGATTTTAGTGTAAAAGAATCAACTGAATATCTTTACGATTTTACGCTATTTGCCAAAGGGTATAAAAATAATGGTTTAAATATAACGATTGCTTCTGAAGTACACTTTTACGATGAGGGAGATTTATATGGAGACGGCACTCATGAAATTGGAATAATTCCAGGATATAATTCTAGCGCCTGCAGAAATTACCTTGTATATTCATTTAAAAATCGTCACTGGAAATTACTTTATCAAATAAACTCTCATTTAGGTGACAGAGAGCGTGGGGTTGATTATGTAAAAAGAATAGGAGATTCAATAAGAATTCTATCTGCTGATGATCACTGTTGTCAGTGCTTTGGATTAGATACTTCTTACGAAAAACTAACAAATTAATTATTATGTCAATCAATTTCAAAGATGTTTCATTATTATGTGAAAAATGTCAACAGTATGGATATTGTATTGCGGCTGATGAAAGAAAAAAACCTGTAAAGTTGGTTAAGAAAAGCAAACTACAAAAATTCAATAAAATTATCCCATTATCGGAAAGAGAAATTTCACATTGGGTAACTTTAAGAACTAGTATAAAAGATGCCAACAGTTTGTTTGGTAAAAAATTGCAACAAGCCCATGATTTATTTCATCAACAAGAATTTGAACAAGCAAGTTATGTCTATCAAGATATACTAGAAACAAGAAACGATTGCGATGAAGTACGAATAGGATTGGCTGCTGCATTTTATTTTTTAGGTAAATATGAAGAAGGAGGAATTATTGCTTATAGGCAAAACGAGAAATCATATTCTACTATAGCAGACAAATTTATACGTCAATGCGAGAAAAAATTAGCCGAACAAATTACTATCAACAAAAAACCAAGTATAAAAAAAACAAGCACAAATGCATTACGGATTAATAACACTTCTGTTCATCAAGTTAATAATTGAACTATCGAAACAAAATGAATGTATTCCAATAAATAAGCTGGATACATTAAGTAAGCCAAAAAATATATTTTTTGGGAAAACGATTCAATATATTTCTAATGGTAAATTGTTGGATGACTCACATACCTACTATTATATAAACATGCTCAATCTATTTGGGGTAAAAAATATTGACAACCATACAATCATGACTGCTTCTGAAAACAGGCGCGCCTTAATTAATAAAAACAACACCGAAAACCCAATTGTTTCAACTAGAGATATTGCTGCTGCTAAATTCTTTCTACTTGATCAATGTACTTATTGTACAAGTTATAATTAATACAAACAAAGTACATGAAAAAAAGTTTTTTACTTCTACTAATTACAACTTCTTTATGTAAAGGACAATCGGTTTATAAAAGAGAAGTAAATATGGAAGACACCTCCATTACAATCTTTACAAATATTAATACCATTGGAATAAACAATAATCAATGTAAAATATTTAGTATGATTTTTAACAAAGACAGCATTAATTATTATACAATCGCCTATTTATTCAAGGCCCCACAAATTATGTATACTGGATCTGCTTATAAAATGAAGGTTTATTTTGAGGACGGAGACATGTATGAATTCCCAAATATCAACGACGCAGAAATAGTTTACATGGGAAAAGAGGTAGAGTTCAGAACGTTAGTCGAAAAAACACAATTGAATAAAATGCAAGATTATCCTATTTACTTACTTCGTCTTGAAAGACTAGGCTATTTTTATGATATACACATAGAAGCTGAGTATTCAAATAATATCTGTAAACTTGCAAATTTTGTATTACAAATGAATGTTTATCAAGAGTAGGTTGTTTTAAAAATTTATATCCTAATTAATAAATGATAACCATAGCGAAAAAGACATAGAAGCTATTGAAGTTTTCTCCTCTAACTCCCTTATTGTTTATCACATATTATATCATTAAAACAACAGCATTTCTGTATCTTTATATTTTTATAAAGATTTTTATCCACACTTCAAAAAAAACCTAATGAGCAAAACAATTAAATTGTTAATACTAATTTTTTCATTTTCATCATGTAAGGTAATATTCACTGAACAATTACGCAAACAAGCCGAAGAAAATAAAATAAACTTTTCAAAAATTCAATTTTATAATTCAGAGAAAATTGTATTAAAAAGGAGCTTGTCCTCTAATGAAGTAAGTGTTGCTTCAGGTAAGGTAATAGTAGAAAATGGAAAATATACGGAAATAATAAAAATCAAAAAAGAAACAAGGGGAAAATGTGAATCTTTTTCAAATAATGGTATGAACATTAGTTTTGAATCTGGATCAAACAGAAGCCTTCTATTTAGTAACAAGTTCTCTGATTTATATTCTTCTAGTTATGATTTTAATCCGGATAATTGTAAAAATGAAAAAAGATCAAGCATCGCAATAAGTAGTTCAATTAAAAACAATACCCTACCTATAGAGTCTGTAGAAAAAAATATAAATGTTTGTTCTGTAATTTATGATGGAAAAAAATACACACTTGAATTATCTAGTGTGCCTTACCTATTAATTAAAAAAACTAAATTTAGCAAAAAACAGGTGAGAAAAAGAACAGTTAAAGGAGTTAAGGTTGATTAATTAAAAGATCTGCGTAAACACAGATTATGCAATTATGAAATAGATATTAGAAACTATTTTTAATCACATTAGCTACATTTATTTTATAATAATTTAAAAAAGCTGCTTTTATTTAACAATAATAATTATCATTACTTATATAAAACGTATACTTTTGTATAAATTCTTTTTACTATATTTCTAATTCTAATGGCAAACCGGTTTTTTGTATTTTTTACATTAATTATAATTGTTTTTTATCCTCAATATTCATTAGCTAAAAATATTGTACCCCATTTTATCAATAATCCTGATACGTCGATTGAGAGTTCTTCATATTTACCAATAGAAAATGTCCATATTACTGACGCTATTTCTCAGGATCTTATCAATAACAACCCAATCTTTTCAAATTTTTGGGATAATAATCATCTTTTCGCATATCCTTCTTTAAAATTAAGTGACTTGCCAGATTCTATTCATATTGTGCTATTAAAAGGTGATGAAAAGTTTAATTTAACTTGGTATGGAATGGTAACATCTGGATATGGACAAAGATGGGGCAGGAAACACGAAGGGTTAGATTTAGCCTTGCATACTGGTGATTCGGTAATTGCTGCATTTGACGGCGTGGTTAGATTTGCAAAATTCACAAATAGTGGATATGGCAATTGCATTATAATCAGACATATTAATGGACTTGAGACATTGTACGGCCACTTAAGTAAAATCATTGTTTCTGAAAACCAATTTATTAAAAGTGGTGAGTTGATAGGATTGGGTGGTACTACTGGACGATCTTCTGGACCTCATTTACATTTTGAAACACGATTAAATGATTATTCATTTAATCCAAATATTATAATAAATACTACAAACCAAAAACTATTCTCTGACTCTTTAATAATATTAAAGCAAAATCTTTTTGTTGATAGATTTGCAATCAACACCAATACAATAAATAAATCAACCGGCACCACTACTTCAAAATATTTGAACAAAAAAAAGAAGAAAGTTGTTGTAAAAACAAAAGCCAAATCAACTGCTTTACCCAAGAGATTAAAAGTTAGTAAAATAAATAAAGCGAAGTTAGTAAGCTCTTCAAAAATAAAAAACAACAAAAAGCTGATTAAAAAAAATAAAACAAAAAAGAAAGCGTAGTTTTTATTTCTTTTTAAATGTAAAAATAGATAATAGGCCTCCATTATAAGAACAAACCCAAGCCTCTAACTTATTATCATCTTCAAATAAATCAACGCCTACCGGAGATCCCAAACAATCTAAAGAAGCAATTTTTTCGAAATTATCTGAGTTGATCTTGAAAACTTCAACTTTATTTCCACTATAACAAGTAACAAACAGAAATTTTTTATTTTTAGAAATAGCAATTGTTCTGGGCTGAGATGATGTTGGTGTATAGAATAATGTTTTATTGTTTAATGGATCTATACAAGCTATTGTTGAAATTTTATTATAAGACACGAATATTCTCCCGCTATCACCCTGAACTAGGTGTCTTGGATTTGAAGCAACATTAAGTTCGCCTTTAATGGTCCAGCTATCGTTATCAATTACGTCTAATGTAGCCCCACCCATTATTGCAACATATGATTCATGTATTTTATCATTATATATCATTCCCCTGGGAATGCTTTTTACAGGAATGGTTTTTATGACTTTAGCAAATGGATACATTAAAGGATTTATTTCTAAAACGCTTATACTATATGAGTGCCAATTGCTTACTAATAGATTGTGATCGTTGGCTGATTTTATAATAACTTTTGGCGTTTTTCCTGTTTCTATTAGTGGGACATAAGTAGAGTCTTTAATCTTATCAGCACCATCTGTAAAATAAATTAATTTATCAGTATTGTTTTTTTTATTATGAGTAATAGTTGAATTCTCACTAATAAAAATAGGAACAATACCTCCAGCATTATGCAGAGACACCCAAAGTATACTATCGTTATTTGAAATACATGCTTCTACTGGCTTTTCCTCGAATGAGGGAATAGGTTTTTCATTATCGTAGTCCCACCCAATACCTTTAGTTGGCTTGAATTTAAAAATCCTTATTATTGATTTTGTCTTTTGAGAGTATTCGTAAATGCTCATCCCCTCAAGATTTAGTGCATACATCTTAGTCATATCACTATTAAAAATCACCGATTTTGTACCATTGCCAGATTTTAATTGTTCAGTTGAAAGAAAAATGAGACTATCGTAAGGGTTATTCGAATATTTAAATGTTTCAACCCTTTGTATTTTTTTTTTGGCAGGTTGGCTAGATTCTAAATTTTGACTTTTTAAATTGGATAGACTATTGCAATTCAATAATAAAACATTGCAAAGTATATAAGAAAGAAATAAATTCATTTTCTTCTTTTATTTTTATAAATAATGCAGCTTAACAACCGCCAAAATAATCATATAGTTTTTTACTATATAGTAGCTCTTCACTTTCTATAAGTATTTCTCCTTTTACTTTTTTTATAATCATTGATTTCTCACCTTCATCAGCATATGATGTCTTATAACTTATCCACTTTTGAATAAAATTAACCTTAGACTTACCATCTACATTTATATATTTTATCATTATATTTTCAACAATAACTTCAGGAGAAAATCTAGCGAATTCATTTATTTTATTTTCTTTCCATCCTATGAAGTCATATACATTTCTTTTCCCTTCAAAAGTCCTTTTTATTCCTTTGAAATTTACTGGGTCATAAAACTTTATATAATTTTCAAACGTATGGGTGTTATATACATTTCTCCAAGTATCAATAAAATCAATGATTTCTTTTTCACTTAATATTTCTATTGTAGTTGAAGGTAATTTTTGCTTCAAACTAACAGTTTCTACATTAGTTGATTCTTTATCATTATTGCAAGCTGAAAATGTAAAAAAAATTGTATTGACTAATAGAACAAATAAATATTTCTTCATGTATGTATTATTATTTAATTACTTAATTATTATAAATATAATAATTATTTCAGAAGGATGAAAAATAAATCACAATTTATGCATAGTATAATTATTTTATTAAAACTATTGTTTATACCATATTTATATATAAATTTACGTTCAAAAAGTGTTTAACAGGATAATTCTATATAGTATATTTTTCTTCAAATGCCTTTTTTGTAATGCATCAATAATAGACACTACATCAAACAACATTGTTCTTGAAAATAAAATAGAAATAGTACAAATAGAATCAGCGAAACATATCCAATTCAAATACGCGATATTGTTAGGTGTGGAGCTGGAATCGTTATCTAATCTAAAACTATTAGATTTTATAGAAAGTTGGATGGGGACAAGGTATTTATATGGGGGTGTTTCTAAAAAAGGAGTTGATTGCTCTGCCTTCACTCAAATACTTTTAAAGGAAGTTTATAATATACCTACACATAGAATAGTTGGAGACCAGTATAATAATTGTGAGCCAATTGAAAGAAAAAATTTAAAACTAGGAGATTTGCTGTTTTTCAAAACAGATAATAAAAATAGGCTAGGCCACGTTGCTTTTTATCTAGGAAACAATAGCTTCATTCATGCAAGTGTAAATAAAGGAATAACAATCGATAATTTAAATAACAGGTACTATGCTAATGCATTCAGGCTTTGCGGACGACCAAAATACAAAACAATTTGACTCGTAATAAAATTGGATTTTCTGCTGCAATTTCACTTGTTATTGCAAATATGATAGGAGTAGGAATCTTTACTAGTTTAGGATTTCAATTATCAGACCTTTCAAATTATTATACCATATTATTGTTATGGATTTTAGGCGGCTTACATGCCATACTTGGTTCTTTCTGTTACTCGGAATTAAGTGCTGCATTCCCTAAATCTGGCGGTGAATATCACTTTCTTAGTTTATCGTATGGAAAATTCATTGGCTTCTTATCTGGATGGACATCAGCTACTTTAGGTTTTGCGGCGCCAATTGCTGCAACAGCTCATGCATTTGCAATGTATTTTTGTCACTTTTATGGAACGGGTCTTAATCCGAAATACATTTCTACTATTATTATTCTATTGATCACATTTGTTCACTGTTTAAATATAAAGAAAGGCGCAACATTTCAAATTTTATTTTCTTTTGGAAAAGTATTGTTGATATTATTTTTTATAGGTGCAGGTTTGTATGTATGCCTTAATACTGATTACAAAATTCAGGTTTCCTCTTTTAATTTCAATCGCTCTATCATATATGACTTTTTTAATCCGGGTTTTTGGATTGGATTAATATTTGTATCCTATGCTTATTCTGGGTGGAATGCATCTTCGTATCTAATAGATGAAATTAAAAACCCTAAAAAAAATGTCCCGGCTTCTATAATTTGGGGTACAATAATAGTTACAATACTATACGTTTCTTTGAATTTCATATTCTTAATTTCTACTCCTGCTGCAGCACTTAAAGGGAAAGAAGACATAGCACATATTGTTGCTATTTCTTTATTCGGGAATAAAGGAGCGATTATTATTAGTAGTGTTATCTCTTTTCTTTTAATTTCAACAATAAGTTCAATGATAATGGTAGGCCCGAGAGTGATAAAAAGAATATCTATGGACTATAAAGAGTTTGCTTTTTTCTCTACTAATAGTAAAAATGATGTCCCTATAAGAGCTATTTTACTTTTATCTGGGATTTCATTAATTATATTATTTACAGGAGGTTTTCAATTTATTGTAACATGCATCGGGTTTGTATTATGTATTTTTACTACGCTTACTTCAATTAGTGTAATCATTTTAAGAATCAAGAAACCTACTATTGAAAGGCCAATTAAGACTCCTTTTTATCCTGTAATGCCAATCCTTTTTTCTTTATTCAATATATGGATGATGACTTATTTAATTATAAATAGACCTATGGAATCTATTACTGGTTTAATTTTTGTTGCTATTGGAGGTTTGATATATTTTCTTTTTAACATCAAATCAAAAGCTATTGCACCATTATTTTTTTTAATTGCAGCTTTGTTTTTGTTTTCTTGCAATGAAAAAAATAACTCAGTCAATAAAAATAGCATTAAGATAGTAGACTCGAATACAATTAATTTTAATATTGATTCTAGTTTTGATACAAAGGCAACATTACTTGCTGGACTAGATTCTAACAATGCCTTAGTTTCTAAGTCTATTATAAACCAACTAAATAAATCATGGGAATTCAGCTATAAAGGTATTTTGTCCCCTATAAATAAATGGATTATAGAAGAAAAAATTGATACCTTAACAAAGGGCTCCAATTTCTTGGTGTTTTATCCATTTAGTGGTCCAGATTTTGCATATGCAAATTCATTTTATCCAGATGCCCAAACATACATATTGGCTGGTTTAGAAAAATCGGGAAACCTTTCTTCCAATATCTTTTCAAAAAGCACTAACGATTCAGGGTTTCTTATAAATGCTGAAAAATACTTTTATTTCAGTAGTAAAATGGGTTTTTTTAGAACTTTAGACATGGAAAAACAATTTCAAGAAAAAGGAGTGGTAGACATTTTAGCTTTTTATTTAAAAAGAATGAAATGTGAAATCGGAGAAATTAAACTCCTTAGGTGGGATAATAATAAAATGGCATTAAAAGAAGACAATCAAAATTCTAACGTTTGTTATTTTAAATTTAAGCAACCATCCGGAAAGGTTTCTGAAATGTATTATTTTTCAAAAAACATTTCTAATGAGGCACTCGCGTCAGACACTTGCTGGTTAAAATGGGTGGAAAAAAAAGCAACAAATCAACCAATTGTTAGTTTGACAAAATCCGCATCATATTTAATGTGTGTTTCATCATTTAGTACAGTAAGAAATTTTATTTTAAATAATTCAAAAGCACATATTCAGGATGATAGTGGAATAGGTTACGATTTTATTCTTAATTCTAATAGAAGATGTAAATTATATGGTAGTTATTCAAATGTCATACCACTTTTTAATAAATTTTTTCAGAAAAATCTATTTGCTGATTATCAAAAAGACTCAAGTATAAAAAAGCTACAATTTAAGATTGGCTACAATTTAAGATATAATGAAACAAACCTTCAGTTGGTTTATTGATTATAATTCGTAATTTATTATTCATATAAATAAATATAAAGTGAAAAGAAAAAACTTAATACCATTAATAATCTTATTAGTTCAGTTTTCAATTATTAATTGGGGCTGCAACCAAAACAAAAAAGAAGATCAATCAATTGTAATCAATAATCAAGCAAATAAGAAAATTCTTTTTGATGAAGAAAGCACAAACTTTTATAAATTTTGGGCAGGTTATTCCGAAGGAAACGCTCAACAATTAAATTCAAATACATATAATTACATATGGGGCAAAATGGATAGTAATTTATTGTCTCCAATTAAAAACTGGAAAAAAACATCGTTGCCCCAATCTTGCCAATCGACTACCTTTTTATTTTACCCTTTCTCGGGGCCTGATTTTTTAATTCCAAATACTATTTTTCCTAATGTTAAGCATATGATTATGTTTGGATTGGAAAAACCGGGTAAGGATATTTCAAAAAAAGGAATTGATTTTGCTAAAAGAACGATGTCTACAATGCAAAAATCATTGAGGGATTATTGTACCAAAAGTTATTTCATCACTAAAAATATGTCCGCTGATTTAAAAAACGACACCTTATCTGGAGTAACTCCTTTAATTGCAACCTTCTTAGTAAAAGAGAATTTTAAATTAGTATCAATAAAGAATTTTAAATTAATTTCTAAAGGAGAAAAGCTCTATTACACCCCGGACGTTAATAATAAAAAAATTGATACGGTTGTAGGTGTTGAGATAAATTACACAAAAGATGGTAAGGATATTTTATGCATAGACTACCTCTCATTTAATGCTGAAGACAATAGTCTAAAACTTCACGAAGAAGTATTAGATTTCTTAAACAACCAAGTGCCTCCTGAAACTGTTTCATACATCAAAAGTGCCTCATACTTACTTCATTACTCTTCCTTTTCTATGATTAGAAATTTGCTTTTGAAAAAAAGTAAATTTATACTACAAGATGATACTGGAATAGCTTATGATTTCTTTGAAAATAATAAATGGAGATTTAATTTATGGGGTATTTACGAAAAACCTATAAAAGACTTTAGTGGTGTGTTTCAAAAAAGGCTTGACTCTCTTTATAAATCACAAAATAATCTTTACCCATTACCGTTTAATATGGGTTATCATTACTTTGATGGCAAACAAAATCTATTACTTGCCGAAAAGATTGCGCAATAATAAAAAATATTCAGGGTCATATAAAATATAGAGCTTTAAAATATACTTAATGAATCGAATTTTGTTATCAGTAACTTTACTGTGTTGTATTTGTTTGTTTTCTAAAGCACAAAATGTAGCATTCAACCCTCGAAATGATTCTACATTATTTCATATTCTCTCGAATCATGATTCATTGATCGATAAGGTTATTAATAATCCTTCAAAATACAATTTTCAACTTATTTATACCCGAATTAATAGAAATTCAAATAAAATAAATATCAGCACATTTTCTATTAATGAAGGAAATCAATATTATAACCCAGCGAGTTTAATTAAGTTTCCTCTCGCGTTGGTAGCCCTAGAAAAAATGACATCCCTGAAAGATTCCGGAATTAGCATTTTAGATAGTCTAGTTCTTAATACCTGCAGTTGTGATTATGGCACAAATAAATATGTTAGCAATCACAAAAATCCAACCTTGTTACAGTTTCTTAGAGAAATGATGATTATGAGCAATAATAATGCTTATAATTTATTTTTTGATTTTATTGGCAGGGATGTTATTAATACAAGAATGAAATTAATGGGTATTGAAAATATTCAAATGAAAAATAGGTTTACATCAGGATGTAGTGAGGAGGATAATCAAATTTCTGGCGGCCTTCGATTTAAAAATACTAAATCTTACAATTCTTTTTTAATTCCGTGCTTAAAATCGACACGCCATTGGAGTATTGATTCAAGTAAATACCCAACAATTTTAGAAAGTCAAATCGCTACTAAAAAAACTATAATCAATAATCGTAAAAACAATTCAGAAAATAATTACGTATCATTAATGCAAGCCCATAAATTGATGATTAATTTAATGATTCCTTCTGCTAATTTATTTCAAAATAACTTTATAATCGATTCGAACTATAAAAATGAATTTATAAAAGCATTGGGATCTTACCCAAGAGAATTAGAAAACTCGGAATATGACACTGCGCATCTAGCCGATTATTATTATAAGTTTTTCATAGATCCTTCGATAATGCAAACTAAAGAAAATAAAATTCGTGTTTATAATAAGGTTGGCTTAGCTTCAGGATTTGTTTCTGACGTTTCTTATTTTTTTGATTCTACAAACAATATCGAGTACTTTATTTCTGGTGCATTGCTTTCAAAAAAAGCTTTCAGCAACGAAAATAATTATAATGACTTCGGCATACATTTATTACGAAAAATTGGTGGTTTGATTTATAAAAATGAATTAGATAATAGCCATGTAAATTCGAAATAAAAAATACAGATAAGCTGTAAAAAAATAGGAAACAAAAAAGAGAAGTCAACATTACATAAGAATCAAATTCGCTTTTTAATTATTATCTTATAAAAAAAACATATCTTTAAATAAATAAACATTACCTATGAAATAGTTCAAGTTATTTTATAGACATATTATCTTATAAACCTATAATGAAAGAAATTTTCGAAATATTGTCTGGATATAATGTTTTAGCATTTGCGGATGCAATTAAAATTAATCTTAATGAGAGGTATGATCAAAAATTTTTATTACCCATTCATTTAGTCCTTCCTATTTTCGAAAACCTTCAATCCGATTTCTTCGTTCAAGAAGGTGCTGAACATTTTTTTCAACCGTACAAAACCAAATATTGGGATAGTCTTTCTTTCGATTTTTATTCAAATCATGCCAAAGGAAGAGGGAAAAGATTGAAAGTGAGAAAAAGGTTATACACTAATACCAATACTGCATTTTTAGAGATTAAAAAAAAAGAACACAATAAAACCTTAAAACATAGAATTAAGGCTTCTTATTCTAATGATTTTTCTAATAATGAAATATCTTTTCTTAAAAAGGAAGGAATAAATCATCATCACTTATTACCTGTACTAGAAGTTGATTATAATAGAATAACTTTATGGGATAAAGAAAAAGATGGACGTATAACCCTTGATTTTAATTTCTCGCCTTCTAAGGGATCAGAAAATCATCAATTCAATAATGTAGTAATTATTGAAATCAAAGGAAGCATAGCATTTATTAATAGAATGATTAGAAGAATGCCCTTTCCAATAAATAGATATTCGACATCGTTTTCAAAATATGGCATAGGAATGATTTTCTGTCATAATTTTCCCAAACAGAGATATAAAAACTTTTTACTTGTTCATAAACATCTTCAAAAATTAAATAGCAATTTATGTTAACAGATTTATTATTCAAAATAAGTATTAATCTTATAATGTTA
This sequence comes from Chitinophagaceae bacterium, assembly GCA_947466405.1. Classification (GTDB taxonomy): domain Bacteria; phylum Bacteroidota; class Bacteroidia; order Chitinophagales; family Chitinophagaceae; genus Ferruginibacter. The sequence continues at coordinate 19,072 of CANICR010000025.1, forward strand.
ACTCTTTTAGGAGTTGTCTATTATATGATCCAAAAGAGAATGGTTTATCTTTTAACCTCAATTCTGATTGGCTTAACTACTTTTTCATTAGTATATATATTAGGTAAAAATGAATTTGGTATTGCAACAGGACTTGGTCTATTTGCCATATTTGGTATAATAAGATATAGGACAGAGCAGGTGCCCATAATAGAAATGACCTATATTTTTGTATGCATTACAATTTCACTTATAAATGCGTTAGCTGACGATTTAACGATTACTACAGTAACAGCAACCATTATTGATCTTGCATTAATAATCGCAACCGGAGTTCTTCTTTATGTTAACAAAAAAACAGAACATATAAAAATGGATTTGCTGATTGATTCTATAGAATGGATTGCGTTAGAAGAATCGGAAACAATTGCTTTCTTAAGTAAAAAGAGCTTTAAGGGA
>CANICR010000026.1 GCA_947466405.1 Chitinophagaceae bacterium
GACTCCCACCCTCTCCGCGAAGATTTTTAAAATAGATAACCAGTTCGGGATGTAGCGTAGCCCGGTTATCGCGCCTGGTTTGGGACCAGGAGGTCGCAAGTTCGAATCTTGCCATCCCGACAAATTACATTAATAACCACTTGATTTTCAGGTGGTTATTTTTTTTAGAAGAGTTTTTTAGCGATTTTTTAGAGATTTTTACCCTGTGGATAAGTTACAGGCGAAAACGCGGGCTACGCTACATCCCGAACGGAATTTTTATTATTTCTTCACTTTTTTAGAGTTAGCGATGATTATCCTCGGTTGTTTAGTTTAGTTGTAAAAATAGGTTTGCATAAATGTTGCTGGCTGCGCCAGCTTATAGAAACAAAAAAATAATAAACTCTGTTGCTATTGGTATATTAATTCAAATTTGCTTATTCACTATCACAAAAATATCATTCAGTGACATTTCTAAAAGATTTACAAGAAAGGAATCATAAACCTTTTTGCAAGTTGCTTTGTAATTTCAAATCCAAATATCAATGCTCTACATGAACCTCCCGTTTCTCTATCCCATTTGCTAGTTTTATTAATTCAATTGTTCGTCTAATTTATTTATTCCCCATATTTTTTTTGCCAATTCCTCGTATAATTCTTGTCTTTCAAGTAAAGCTTTTTTGTCAAAATTTGAGTAGGCTTTGAATTGTAAATTTTCTGATTCAAAGAAACGCTTAAATTGTGGATTGTTTTGGTAGCAGTCGCTGTTTAATGATTTAGCCAGTAAATTTTCACCAAAATAAATCGGTAGCTTTTTATCAAAAGTCAAATCGTTCAAACTTCTGTTCTTATCCATTGGCAATAGTAGCAAGCCGCCAAACTTGTTACGATGCTTATCAAATGTTTCCTTTTCAGGGTACTCGGCTACAAACCAATCGTGATGTTCGCAAATGATGTGTTCAATATCATAAGGGTTTTTAATTTCCCTATTGATATAATTATTGAAATTAGAAGGAATGCCACTTTGTGTTTCAATGTAATCAGTAACACGAGAAAGGATATGAAGCATGTAACGGATAGTCCAACCATTCAAGCGAAATTCATCAATGGTTTCCAATTGAAATTCCATTCCTGTAATTTCTTGTTTACATACATCTAACAATTCAGGAAGCGGTTTTCTTCTTATTCTTTTAGAAAGCATAAATACATTGTAAACAATGGAAGAATAGTCAACGGTTTTGTAATTGAAAATTCTACGAGTGAAGTACAAATCCAAAAAGCAAGAAACCAATTTTATTTTCTTGTCTGATTCTTCTTTCGTTTCCGAAGGGTCAATCGCAGCAAGAATTAATTGATATTGCAGAGTGAAGTTTCTGTCAGCATTATAGAAAACATATTCAAAGCCTTTGGTAAGGGTCAGTGAATACTTTTTTAAGTCGAGGTATATTTGACTGAACTTATCAAACTGTTTTAAAACAAAGTCTTCAAAGTCTTTGCTCTTCACCAATTTCATTTGTGTATTATGTTCCCTAACCCATTTATGAAAAGCAGTACCAATAATATCAAAGTCGCCTGGCAAGGCGTTTCTCTTTCTTTCTCTTATTGTTTCTGCATATTGAGAACGAATCCAGTTTTTTATAAAATCACTTTCTTCCTCCTTGCCTAATCCTTTTAATTCAAGTATTCTTTTTTTCCAAAGGTCGTTTGCTTGTTGTCGAACACTATCATTTTCGATTTTACTCAGCAAATATCCTTTCAACATTTCGGTTGGTGTTAAACTCAGCCCTCTGTCGTTCATTGAAACAAATATTTTGTGCGCATCCTGTTCAGTTTGTGCTACTATTCGAATGAAGTCTACATTGTCAATAAGCCAATCCTTGAAAATATCCAATGCCGCTTTAGGCAAGGTATCATTCATAATTGCTTTAATGTCAGCGTAACGATTGTAGATATTGCGTATGGTTTCCGAATGTTTCGTGACATCCATATACTCATCCTGAAGTAACGCGTTCATTACATCATAGCGTTCAGGCATTTCAGGCACATGAATATTGAATGTTTTTGTTCCTGCTTTTTTAGAATAAATCAGTTGAAGTACTTCTGCTCTTTCTTCTTCGTCTTCCAATTGATGATACAAATAGATAAGCAGCAGTGTTAAAGAAGTTAAGCGTTGTTGTCCATCAATAATTGCGTTATCATCAGCGGTCAAAACTATAGACCCCATGAAATAATGGCCATACTCCAATACTTTTCCTCTTTCGTCTTGTTCAGAATAAAACTCAAAGAATTCTTCGGTTAAGTCGTCAATGAGTTCTTCAATTTGTTTTGTCTGCCATTGGTACTCGCGCTGGTAGTAGTGGATTGTATATTTTACTCCTGTAAATAGCTCTCTGATTGTCTTTGGTGTTCCGTCAATTTTTTTCATTTATAAAATATTATTTACAAGAGGTACAAAATACGAATTATTACCTTGTGTTTTGGGAAAGATGACTCCTTAAAATCTTAACCAATTTCTCATATGTTTTTACCTCATGCTGTTTTGGAATCATCAAAGCATCATGAAATGTGTAAGACAGAATTTTATTTTCAACCAGCTCTTTTGATTCTCATCAGCTCAAATCAGAATATTCATTTTAAAATGTGGTTTTTTTTCACGCATTTCTGTCAATTGTAAAAAGGATTGAACCATTTCTATCAAGAATTTTATTAGTATTATCTTTTTATTTTTGAAGTTCAGATAATCTTTGAATTTTTGCTAAAAACGTACTTAATTTAAGTAAAATATTGAAATCATCTGTAATGGTAAATTCATTGTCGAAATACCAATTAGGGTTAAGTTGTTTTGCAGCATCTTTACTTTGTAATGTTTCAATATGATCATCGAAGCCAACTTCACCTGGGTCATGCCATCTTAAATACAAATTTGTCAAATTGGCAATTTCGATGGTATCTGTCGCCTTTTCAAATTTTGGTGTTTCATTCCAATCTTTTAGATTTATTTCATAATCTTTAAATATTTTTCTGTTCATTACTTTATATTTAATGTTTCTTTCCCAGTCTGCTTTAGTGTATATGTTTGAATTTAAAAATAGTTCTAATTTCTTTTCCTCTATTAAAATTTTATTAATGTCATATTTTTGATTTATTGGAATGCTTTTTTTTATCTCAACAAAAGCAGATTGACAATATCCATTGATTGCTGCTTTCATTCTTGCTTGCCATTCAGGATGAGTATCACTTGTATTAAACTGAGGTGCAATTAAATTTATTACATGATTTATAGTAATAGGCTGTATTCCCAATTTTTGCAACGCCGCGCCAGCAAAATGATCTGCTTCAAGTTCATCCCAAAATGGTGATGATTTTGACGGATTATCAATATGAGCATTTAGATGGTGACCGATTTCATGAGCAATGATTAAATAGCTTGTATACTTATCTTTTGTGAATGCTTCAATATCTGATAAAAAAACTGGGTCGATTATAATTAGCCTGCGATTATTGTAATTTGTTGCAATTGCATTTTCTATATTCGCTTCGTATATTTCAAAATTTTGATGAAGAGAGAATGCTGACAAAATATCGTCTATGATTTTAAAAACTCTTAAGTCTTTACATTCCTTAACATACAAATTTGCATCACCTGTCTCGCCATAATAGGAACACCCCTTTTCAATAGTCATTCGCGAGAAACCTAAAGGCTCTCCATTCTTATACTCCTCTCTATGTTTTACTTTTCCATTCTCATCATAAGTTATCACCCATCCTTCTAATAATTCATTTTTATAACTTTCTTGATATTTTTTTTGTCCATTTTCATAATATCTAATTTGTGAAATTAAATCTCCTTGCATGTTTCTTAACTCTTCAAAATGCGTTTTCCCCGATTTATAAAATGCTTTTATCGTACCTATAAATTTTGAATTTGCGTCATCATTTCTATCAATATAATTTGCTCCTTCAATGACACTTTGGATTTCGCCAGTGATAAAAAAGTCTGTAACCTTACCAATAGGTTTGCCATTATTATTAAAAAATGCAACTCTATAAAACACAGCATTGAATTGATTGCAGCCTTTCCAATCTTTGTCATAGTAGATTTTTTCTTTAGTTTGGGCTACTAAAAGATGTCCTAAAATCAGAAAAGCAATTGCTGTTAGTATTGTTTTTTTCATTTGATATTATTTGTACTTCCAATTAAATAATAAGATCGATTTGATTTTATAGTCACTCGTAAAGTTATTTATTTTAACCATATGATTAATGCATTTCAAAATTTGTTTAATCTATCCACATCCTCCAAAAAGTTCGAACTCCCGGTAATCATCCCGACAAAAAAGCCATCAATTTTCATTGATGGCTTTTTATATTATATTATAGTACTATTAAGAATATTTCTTTTTCATTAAATCTTTTTGTTTAGAGTATTTAAAACAATTGAAATGCCCAATGAAGGCCTAAAAAAATATTTTTCATTGTTTCTGATTTTCATCAGAGTATTCGTAACATCCATCTTAATCCATCTTGGTCCAAATGAAAATCCAGCAGTTATAGTACTGTAATTATAAGAATTAAAACTTATTGAATTAAAGTTTGAATATCCTACTCCTCCCGATAGTCTAAAGAATTCTTTTATTAAAAAACCACTTTCAATTTCAATAAAGTCATCTTTTGAAAGAAATGCCTTATTATTCAATAAAGTTGTATTTTTTGAATTGTATTTGCCATAGTTGCCAAAAATACCAAAGCTTGTATTCTTTTTATGTTTACCAAGGTTGATCCCAATCATTGTATTTATTTGATAGGCTAATTCATTATTAATAGAGGTCCCCCCAAGACTTTTAAAATCCTCACTTAATAAATTTATACTACCACCCAATTTTAAAGAAAGTAGTTTGTGCTTTTTTTTATAAATTGTAGTATTGGAATTAGAATTAACTATCTGGTTATTAAAAATTGGAATTGGCTGAGTGGACTCTTTTTTTTCACTTTGATTGCTAGTATTTTTAAACTCATTTTGAGTGTCATATTCCTTGCCAAACCATACTACGGAATACCCTTTATATAACCCAATCCCAATAGCATTCCATCGATCATTCCAAATACCTTGATTTATAATAACAGCATTATGACCAGAACTTGACTTCCAACCATTTAGTGCGGATTCAGGAGTTGCTTCTGTACCGAATGAACCAAATGAAATCTCATAACCGTTTCCTTTATAATTACTAAGTTCTCTTGGTTTGGACCACATACACTCTGCTCTTGCATGGTCTGAAGTATAGCAGCAAGATGACCAGGGACCATTAGAAGACCAACTATGCATATTACAAATGCCTTGATCAGGATGATTATTTGATAAATCTTTAACATGAAGTTGTGCAACATGAGTTAATGAAGATGAAATTGGAATAATTGGTAGTCCTTTCTCATTTCTATATTCCATAATTAAATCATATAATTTTTTCTCTTCGTTTGATAGATTTTGAGAATAAGTATTGTATGCAAAATTAAAAAACAATATATTTAAAAAGACGTATTTAAATTTCATTTTTTTACTAATTTATTGTTTGATTGTTTATATTTTATTTATCTGAATGAGAAATACATTCAAAAATAAAAATAATTAATTTAACAATTTTATTTCAAGCTTTATTTATTCAGAATATTTTTAATATCCTCCAAAAAGTTCGAACTCCCGGTAATCATCCCGACAAATTAAAGCCTCGGCATTTGCTGAGGTTTTTTATTTACATTGATTGAAGCTTGCTAAAATTTACCCCAGAAGGCAATGGGACTCTACTATTTGGCGGGAAGAATAATGAAACAATTAAAGGAAGAGTAGTGAATGGGAAATGGTTGCTAGATAAACAATACGACGGGATAATTAATACGCAACCCAAAGGAATCATTTATATAGTTACTGGCGCTGGTGGTCAAGAATTATACAATCCTGAGCAAGAAAAAGATTCAGATTCTTGGCAAAAATTTACCTATAAATTCTTCTCTACAGATCACTCATTAACTTTTATTGAATCAAAAGGAGAAACATTAACGATAAAACAAATAGCATCAAACGGCAAAATTGTAGATGAATTTAAATTGACCAAGAAATAATAGGGTCTAAAATATAAATTGTTAATTAGTCATAAATCGTATATACTGTGATGTTAAAATTGAATTCAAATCACTAAAAAAGTTAGAAATCACGTTAGCTATTCCGATAAAAAATTTACATTACTTCCATTTTAAACGTCATGCTTTCTATCACTTTCAGTACTGCTTCTACTGTATCTAATGAGGTGAAGCAAGGAACACCATTTTCAACACTACTTCTTCTGATTCGAAATCCATCCTTTTCTGGTTTTTTACCTTTTGAAATTGTATTGACCACATAATGTACTTCCCCACGTTGAATTTTTTCTAAAATGGTATTGTTACCTTCTCCGTCTGCAATTTTATAAACTATGTCAGCTTTGATCCCTTCTTTTTCAAATGCACTAGCAGTACCTTGTGTAGCCAAAATTTTGAATCCAATATCTAAAAATCTTTTAGCTATTTCAATTGCTTCAAATTTGTGTTTATCGTCTATGGTAAACAGTATGGTGCCATGTAATGGCACTTTTCTGCCTGCTGCAATTAATCCTTTGTAAAGTGCTTTTTCCAATGTTTTGTCTTTGCCCATAACTTCTCCTGTAGATTTCATCTCGGGACCTAATGTTATGTCAACTTTAGAAAGTTTACTGAATGAAAACACTGGAACCTTCACAAATATTCCTTCTTTTTCAGGAACCAATCCATTTTCATAACCCAAATCTTTTAATTTTTTTCCTAAGATTACTTTTGTAGCTAACTTTGCCATAGGAGTGGCTGTAATTTTGGAAAGAAATGGAACTGTTCGAGATGATCTAGAATTCACTTCAATTACATATACTTCTCCCCTAGACAAAACATACTGAATATTCATTAATCCAATCACATTTAACCCTTTGGCTAAACGAATAGTATAATCTATCAATTTTTGTTTGTGTTCAGGATAAATATGTTGAGGTGGATAAACAGCTATCGAATCTCCAGAGTGCACTCCGGCTTTTTCTATGTGTTCCATGATTCCAGGAATTACCACCGTTTCACCATCAGAAATAGCATCAACCTCGACTTCCTTTCCTATTAAGTATTTATCTATCAAAATGGGATGTTCAGCATTGTCTATCACGGCATGATCCATATAATAAGCCAATTCAACATCATCATAAACAATTTCCATTGCTCTTCCTCCCAAAACATAACTTGGTCGAATTAATACTGGAAAACCAATCTCATTAGCAATTTTTATCGCATCTTGTTTTGTAAAGCAAGTTTTTCCCAATGGCTGAGGAATGCCTAATTCCTGTAATGCAGATTCAAATTTATTTCGGTTTTCAGCTCGATCTAAATCTTCAAGTGAAGTGCCCAAGATTTTTACACCGTGATAAGCTAGCTTAGCTGCTAAATTAATAGCAGTTTGTCCTCCAAACTGAACGATGACTCCTTTGGGTTTTTCAAGTTCAATGATATTCATTACATCTTCCTCCGTTAAGGGCTCAAAGTATAATTTATCTGAAATGGAAAAATCAGTTGAAACCGTCTCCGGATTGTTATTAATGATGATAGCATCGTAGCCCATTTCTTTTATTGCCCACACGGAATGAACTGTGGCATAATCAAATTCAACACCTTGACCAATTCTGATTGGACCTGAACCCAATACAATTACTTTTTCGTTATCCGAAAGTAGACTTTCATTCTCTTCTTCATATGTACCATAGAAATAAGGTGTTTCTGACTCAAACTCTGCTGCACAGGTGTCCACCATTTTATATACAGGCATGATTTTATTTTCTTTTCGAAACTTAAAAATAGCTCTGTGATCAGTTTCCCATAGATGTGCAATATTGATATCTGAAAATCCTAACTTTTTTGCTTGTAGTAAAATCTCTTGATTGAATTTGTTTGCTGAAATTGTATGTTCAAAATCAACGATTTTTTTTAGTTTCCAGATAAAGAATCTGTCTATTTTACTCCATTCTGCGATAGTTTCCCAATCGTACCCTCTTCTTAATGCTTCACCAATAATAAATAATCGTTCGTCATCGCATACTTTGATTCTGCGTTCAATTTCTTGATCAGATAATTCCTTCGATTGTTTTGTTTTTAACCCCAAGTGTTGAATGCCTGTTTCTAAAGAACGAATTGCCTTCATGATGGATTCTTCAAAATTTCTACCAATAGCCATAACTTCTCCGGTTGCTTTCATTTGTGTAGAAAGTCTTCTGTCTGCACTTTCAAATTTATCAAATGGAAATCTTGGGATTTTTGTTACCACATAATCTAATGCAGGTTCAAAGCAGGCATACGTTTTACCTGTTACAGGATTCATCATTTCATCAAGGGTTAATCCCACTGCTATTTTTGCAGCCAGTTTAGCAATAGGATAGCCTGTAGCCTTACTCGCTAATGCAGATGAACGAGAGACTCTTGGATTAACTTCAATGATGAAGTAATCAAATGAATGAGGATCTAAAGCCAACTGAACATTACAACCTCCTTCTATTCCAAGTGCTCTGATGATTTTGAGCGATGCATTACGAAGCATTTGATATTCTCTGTCTGATAGTGTTTGAGATGGTGCCACAACTATAGAGTCTCCTGTATGAACACCTACAGCATCAATATTTTCCATATTACAAACCACAATAGCGTTGTCGTTTGCATCTCGCATAACTTCATATTCTATTTCTTTGAAACCAGCAATGGATTTTTCAATCAGGCATTGTGATACTGGACTGTACTTTAATCCATTTGCAGTAATTTCTTTTAGTTCCATTTCATTTGATGCAATTCCACCTCCAGTTCCTCCCAAAGTAAAAGCAGGTCTTACTATTACTGGATAACCTATTCTTTCAGCAAATTGCAAAGCAACATCTACTGTGTTTACAATTTCAGAATCCGGAACGGGCTCATTAAGTTCTCTCATTAAGGTTCGAAATAAATCCCTATCTTCTGCTTGATTGATTGCAGAAAGTTTAGTCCCCAGAACTTCAACTTTATATTCATCTAGAATACCTGATTTCTGTAATTCTACAGCCATATTAAGTCCTGTTTGTCCACCCAAAGTTGGCAACAATGCGTCTGGTTTTTCTTTTCTGATGATGTGGCTGACAAAAGGTAGTGATATCGGTTCAATATAAACTTTGTCGGCTATCTCTTTATCAGTCATGATAGTTGCAGGATTTGAATTGATCAGAATAACACTGTAACCCTCCTCTTTTAATGCTAAACATGCTTGTGTACCTGCATAATCAAATTCAGCAGCCTGACCAATGATTATGGGACCGCTTCCTATTACTAAAATGGTTTTTATGTCTTTTCTTTTCATTTTTAAGTGCTATATTTTAATTAGTCAGTCTTTGTAATGTTGTTCTGACATCCTTATGATTATTTATCATTAAAATCCTTCATCATCTTTATAAAATCATCAAAAAGATAATTAGCATCTTCGGGACCAGGACTTGCTTCAGGATGATATTGAACAGAAAAACATGGATGAATTTTATGTCTCAACCCTTCGTTGGTTTTATCATTCAATGCAATATGTGTTTCTTCCAAATCGGTGTTTTTTAATGATTCCTGATCAACCGCATAACCATGATTTTGAGAAGTGATTGCCACTTTATTTTTTCTAAGATCCAGAACCGGATGATTTGCACCTCTGTGACCGAATTTTAATTTGAATGTTTTTGCACCGCATGCTAAACCGATGAGTTGATGACCGAGGCAAATTCCAAAAATGGGAACTTTTCCGAGTAGCCCCTGAATCATCTCTTTTGAACCTTCTACATCCTGCGGATCTCCGGGACCGTTAGAAAGCATAATTCCATCTGGATTCATCATTAAAATTTCGGAAGATGTAGTGTTGTAAGAAACTACAGTTATATCGCAATCTCTTCTGGAAAGTTCTCTAATGATTCCTAATTTAGAACCAAAATCTACTAGTACTACTTTATATCCTCTACCCGGACTTGCATAAGCAGTTTTAGTAGAAACTTGTTGTACTTGATTTGTAAGTGTCGGATTGTTTTTTAATTCTGCAATAACAGTTTCATCATCTCTTCCCACATCCACAATCTTTCCTTTGATAACACCATAATTACGAATAATTCGCGTTAATTTTCGGGTATCAATACCCGAAATTCCGGAGAGTTTTCTTTTCTGGAAGAATTCATCAACGGACATAATACTTCTGAAATTGGAAGGAAAGTCAGCAACCTCTTTCACAATGAGTCCTTTAATTGCAGGCTCCATAGATTCGAAATCATCTCGATTGATTCCGTAATTCCCAATTAGTGGGTACGTCATACAAACAATTTGCCCGCAATAAGAAGGATCGGAAATAATTTCTTGATATCCAGTCATACTGGTATTAAAAACTATCTCTCCTTCAATTTCCTGATTGAATCCAAAACCTTCTCCTTGGAAAATTTCTCCAGACTCTAAAACTAATTTTTTCTTCATTTTATAAATTATTCAACTGATTGATACGAATACAATCCTAAAAAAATATTTATCTTTTATAAACAACTTTTCCATTCACCAAAGTCATCACTGGCCAGCCATAGCAAAGCCATCCATCGAATGGAGTATTTTTTCCTTTCGAAACAAATGAATTTTTATCTACTTTTTCAGCAGTGTCAAGATTGATTAATGTGATATCTGCACAATAACCTTCTTTAATTTTTCCAATCCCTGATAGCTTGAACACTTCTGCTGGCTTGATTGTCATCCAATCCAATAACTGCTTCAAAGTCCATTTTCCTGTCTTAACAAAATGAGTATACAAAACAGGAAATGCGGTTTCAAAACCAACAATACCAAAAGGCGAATCGTACATTCCTTTTGATTTTTCTTCTGCTGTATGTGGTGCATGATCTGTAGCGATGCAATCAATTACTCCATCTTCAAGTCCTTTTATTAAGGCAAGCTGATCTTCTTTTGCACGAAGTGGAGGGTTCATTTTATAGTTGGTATCTGAGGAGGGAATATCATCTTCCGTTAACACCAAATGATGTGGAGACACTTCAGCTGTTACGTTAATGCCTGCTTTCTTTGCATCAGCAATTACTCTAACCGACTCTTTAGAAGACACATGGCAAACATGGTAGTGTGCTCCAGTAGCTTCCGCAAGTAAAATATCTCTCGCTATATGAACAGATTCACAAACACTTGGTATGCCTTTCAAACCTAATTCAATTGCTTTTTTTCCGTCATGAATACAACCACCTAATATTAAGGAGTTGTCTTCACAATGAGCTGCAATAGGCATTTTGATTTTTGCCACTTCCTGCATTGCATTATACATCACACCGGCTTGTTGAACTCCTACTCCATCATCAGTAAAACCTACAGCTCCTTTATTCTTCAATAATTTGAAATCAGTTAAATTTTCACCCTTTGAATCTTCAGTGATGGCACCATAAGGTCTGATTTTTACTACAGCCGAATCTTTAATCCTTTGCAGAAGATCATCAAAGCGTTCTTCCCTATCTGGAACGGGTTTGGTATTAGGCATCGGACAAATTGTTGTAAACCCTCCTTTAGCAGCAGCCATTGAACCCGTTTTTATAGTTTCCTTATGTTCACCTCCCGGTTCGCGAAGATGCACATGCACATCAATAAATCCTGCGCTCACAAATAAACCGCTTGCATCTATCAATTCCCCATCAACAGAAATGACAGAACCAATTTGTGAAATAATACCATCTTCTATCTTAATATCAGCAGAAATCATTTCTTCTTTATCTGAAAGAATTTTTGCGTTTTTTAGAATTAATATGTCTTTCATTTATTATTGTATCATTATTTTATTTGGTTAAAAAATTATACCCTTTATTTTCCAATGCATCCTTCAAAATAGCCATCCTAGCATATACACCATTTTCCATTTGTTTAAAAATTCTCGATCGCTCACATTCTACCAAGCAGGATTCTATCTCTACACCTCTGTTTATAGGAGCAGGATGCATTATGATAGAATGAGATTTCATTCGTTTTTCTCTTTCTACTGTTAAACCATATTTTTTAAGGTATTCTTCAGAAGTCATTGTTGTTTTATTGTCATGTCTTTCATGCTGAATACGCAAAAGCATTAGTACATCAACGTTTTCAATTAAATCATCCAACTCCTGGAATATCCCACTACTAACTGAGTCTGTATCAAACCATTCTTTAGGACCAGAGAAGCTGACTTTAGCTCCCATTTTTTGCAAAGCCTCTGCATTGGAATGTGCAACTCTACTATGTTTTAAATCTCCTACAATAGCTATATGTAATCCTTCAAATTTTCCAAATTCTTGTTTAATAGTCATCAAGTCAAGCATAGATTGAGAGGGATGGTTTCCAGTTCCATCGCCAGCATTGATTACTGGAATATCAACAAGTTGTAATTCATCAAAGTAACGATCCTTTTTATGTCTGATTACCACCAAATTGATACCAATGGCTTTCATTGTTTTTATGGTGTCATATAATGTCTCCCCTTTATTTACCGAACTCTGATTAACATCAAAAGGAATAACATTTAAACCTAATTTTCTTTCCGCAACCTCAAAACTTGTCTTTGTTCTTGTGCTGTCTTCAAAAAATAAATTTGAAACAAATACCTCTTTATTTGTCGTCATGATTTTACCTTCAGCAAATGACATTGCATCATCTAGGATTTTGTATATTTTTTCTTTCGGTAGCTCTGCTATGGTTAACATGATAATTTAAAATTTTGGGCAAAAAAAAACGAAACCTGAAAAGATTTCGTTTTAAAGAATAGTTTTTTGGGGCTTTTTGAGCCTATATAATGTTTAATGAAAAGTATATTTTTTATCATTAGTTGCAAATATAATACTTTTTTCAAGACATCTACATTACATCTTAAAAATATTTATTCATTTTTGAATTATTTAAATATGTTCATTTTCTCATCATAAATAGGACTATTTATTCCAAGGAAATGCAGAACACTATGGAAAACATGATTTTGTGATAACAAAGAATTGGGTTTTACTTGTTTAGTGCTGTCAGACATCCACACGATGAAAGGGATTTTGTATTGTTCTTCTGGAGCCATGCTTAAAGGTAAACCATGCATATATAAATTTTTCTCCCCTAATGATTCTCCATGATCAGAAACAAATATCATGGCACTATTATACTCTTTTAACTTTTTTAAATTTTCAATGAGCTGACTTAATATATAATCAGTATAAACAATCGTATTATCATACGCATTGATCAGTTCATCTTGTGAACAATTACTTAATTCAACACTATTACAAACAGGTTTGAATACTTCAAATTGTGGCGGGTATTTACTACTGTAACTTGGCCCATGACTCGTGCTGCTGTGTAATACAATTAATATTTTATTTTTCTTACTTGCAAAAATTTGATCTTTTAACCCATTCAATAAAACTTCATCATAATTACATCTATCACCTTTACAGTCCTGCATTAAATCATTTTTATTTTGATAGTTTTTGATATGAACAGGTGGTTCGCCCCAATTCGTACTTTTCCATATTACATCTACATTATTTCTGTATAAATAATTGGGTAATATTTCATACAACTCATTAGTGTTTACATAATCAAGAATAGATTTAACACCTGCTGTAGTATATGTTGCAGAGGAATTGGCATTAAAATGAAATAAATGAGGAGTTTTGGAAAGTAGCGGATTGGTATTTTTTGAATAACCATATAAAGAATAATTCTTGCTTCTAGAAGATTCACCAATAACCAAAACCATCACTGATTTTTTATCGTCTTTTATGGTTGCATTTGGTAGTAGAATTTCTTTTTCATTTTTTTTGTAATTATGATAATTATAAAGCCAGGTATTGACAGCATAAGACCAAGGCATTGCAAGACCTCCTAATTTTTTCGAATTCTTATCTATCCACAACCAATTACTAGAATTCACAAATGCTACAGTTAAAATGAAGAATAATGTAAGAGAAATAGAGATTAAAAACTTTTTTAATGAATCTTTTATTATTTTAACCCTAAAAATATAAATACAAGGAACTACACCCAACAACAACACATACAAAATAAATTTTAATGAAAAATAACTGGTAGACTCTTCATAATTGGAATTAAAAACATTACCAATCATACTCTCATCTACTATTATACTATAAGTATTAACAAAATAAACTGCTATTGAATTTAAAATAAAAAAAACAATCAACAAAGGCTTGCCTACAAATTTTGAAATAGAGAAGAATAAATAAAAAACAAACGCATTTAAAACAATCATTAAAATGATTAGACTGGATATAATTGCAACACCATTAAAAGTTTTGCAATTTAGATCACTATAAACAAAGTTGTAGAAAGGAAAATGAAAGAAAAGAAAATTTAGGATACTCATTATTAAAACAAAATGAGTAATTTTTATATCATTTTTTAACATAGAGGTTGATAATTTTTATAAATGAGTAGCCCAAAAATAACAAGGCTAGATAGAATATGATTAGGTTATTGGCAATGATTTTATTAATCAATACAATAGAGCCACCTAAAAACAATATCATAAAAAAAGGATAGTACTTTTTATTTTCAATCCAGCTCCAAATTTTATATTTTCTACTTATGAAAATCCCAGTGAGTCCTGACAAATATCCGATAATGCTTCCAAAAATAACATCAAGGGGATAGTGAGCACCTACTCCTACTCTAGTGAATACAAGTATTAAACCTGAGATCATAAAAAGTAAATACCAAAAGGATTTACTTTTTTGATGTTTTGGCATAAAGGCAAAAAGAAGTACTGTCAATAGTGTAAAAACTGTAATGGCGTGACCAGAGGGTAAGCTTGTTTTGCCGGACAATGTTTCTCCTATAATGTTAAAATTATTATGATCAAATACAGCTGCAGGTCTTGGAACGGCAAAAATTCTTTTAAGTATAAATGAAATCACAGCAGAAACCAATGAAGCTGAAATTAATGATTCCCATAACTTAGGTGCATAAACAAAGAAAATGCTCAAGAATGATAATAAAATTAATTCATTACCTATCTGTGTTAGGTTGATGAGTGCATTTGGGTATTCTGATAATTTCGAATTGATATAAAAGAAACAATTCTTCTGAAATTGAATGTAGTTATTTATTGTTAACGAGTCGTTGTAATACAATGTTAATATTATACAGAATAAAAACAGCGCTGGAAAAATGAATATTCTCTGTTTTATCTTAGAAAAATTATCAATGACTTTATTATTCGAGATTGTACTTGAAAATAAATACATAACTGGAAACTTTGTTGACATTTTAAATTAGATATCTTTTGTGTAGTTATTATTCATAATAGCAACTAATAGATTTTAATTTTGATGTTTATTTGATATACTAAGGTAGTATTTTTTGGATTAAGGCTTATTTTAATATTGAACAATTAATGAATTATTTTTTTATTTATTGATAGCCATATTTTAGATTCTTCAAACTAATGAGTTCTTAGTTATTTTTCTAAAATATTTTTATTATATTTTCTTTAGACATATAAATTGACTATTTAAAAAATAAAAAGTAAAGAAAATGAAAAATATTCCAAAAAGTCCGAACTCACGATAAACGTCTAGACATTTCCAAAATGACAATCCAAAAAAGGATTGTCATTTTTAGTTTCATCCAAAACCTTTGACTGTATATCGATTTATCGGAATAACTTAATGATTCTACAGATTAAACTGCAATAAAAGCAAACGCCCCTAGTACTGTTAGAATAAATAAAAACGCTAATTATAATAGTTAACGATCATCTACAACCATTCTCAGGATTCAAATTAATGTCTGAAAATCTAAAATATACTGGAGTACATGTGCCTTGTATAAGCTCTTGCCTGCTACAACTAAATTCTTTTCCTAGAGTAATATCTAATGAATCTATAAAATGCTGTGATGGATTAATACCGCTATTGATTGTCAATACCGAAGTATCTGACCAATTTTTAAATACATAATTATTTCTTACAGTAGAATCATCCGCAATAAAAGCAAATAGAACTTTTCTTGGATTCGAATCACAATTATTTTCGTTAGCGGGTGCAATTTCTATGGAAATAATTATAGCCTTCCCTTCATATGCAATATATTTACATTCCTTACTATTTTTGTTGCAAGAAATTAAAATAAAATACAGTAGTATTAAAATGATATTTTTATGCCCCATATTTTTTATTTTTTTTGAAATTTTCCAATTTTTAAAAACATATTTAATATCCCCAATACTAAACCAGTTAGAATTGCAGTTGCTAAACATTTTAAAAATAATTTAGCTATTGCTTCGTGATTTTGAATACTTATATCAAACAACCCATAAACGAATTGCCCTGCAAAAAGGCCTGCAGAAACAGATAAAAAAGTCACCTTAAAGTAAAAATATTTGCTCATTTATTTCATTGTTTTATACAAATAAAAAGGATTGTACAGATAAAAGAAATTTTATTTTAAATATACAATTTAAAAGCACTTCAAATAATGAAAGAGATAAATAACTCAACCCCATTTTTGCAAATAAATAGAAATTTCGAAATAGCACCTTATAGTTATTATATTTTTTAGCAGTTGTCATGTTTTGGATCTTATACACTATACTTATTGTCTGGCTATAATTTTGTACATAGGATCACCTTTTCATTTGTATGAAAACCAAATCTATTGTTATCAGAATCAGAAAACTCTTCTATTTTAACTATGAATCCAGATTGTGTTAACCTATTTTTCAAACCATCTATAGAATAAATTCTAAAATGATCTTCCTGTCCATATTTTTCTAGCCTTCCCATTGCATTCATTACACTTAAATCTTCCTGAATATCTCCATCATTAAAAGGTGTTTGAATAATACAATTGCCGTTTTTTTTCAATACTCTATACAATTCATTCATAGCTTTTATGTCATCATCAATGTGTTCAAGAATATGATAGCATATGATCAAATCAAATTTATTATTTTCTATGCTAAGTTTCTTAATGTCATATTTATAGTCTGATAAAAAACTCCCTGAAAAATCAGTACTAACATAGTTGATGGTTGGAATTTTTTTAAAGAACCTATAAATACTACGAGAAGGAGAAAAATCAAGCAAACTAATACCATCCTTAAGAAAATGTGTATTAATTATATTCAACAGCCTCCTAGTCCTAGAAATACTGCCACAATTTGGGCAAAGCTTATCTCCATCATTTAAGCGAATAAATTTTTTAAGTTTTCCATTACACACAATGCATTTGAAATTATCCCCTTTATAAAATTGAAACAACAAAAACCTAAATTTAGGTTCATATTTGAACAAAAGCCTTTTAGGAATTAATGTCATTAACAATTTCTTTAAATAATAATACATCTATTTAATAATTAATTGAGACTAAAAAAATTTCCAATAGCTATTGTGCATATTTGATATTTCAACTTAACACAAAAGTAAAACCATACAACCAGAATTTTTAAAAACCAAACATCGAAATTAATGCTGAAAAATAGAATCCGACTTTTTATCTGAATGTAATTTCAACTCTTCCAACAACAACCCTAATTTATAAAAATCAAAGAGATATAAATTAACGTACCCTTTCTTTAATAAATATGTAATCATTGGCTTAAGTAATTTGAATGAAATCGTAATGATAATTTCTACCCTTTTAATTTTATAATAATATCTTAATAATCCAATATCATCAACTAAATCCATGTTAATATTTTCAAATCTTAATATGGAGACAAGATTTTTAATACTTAATTTTGTTTTAATTAAATACTCATTGTTTGTTTCAATATGTCCATTAAAAACCGGATTGTCAATATGAATAATGGTGATCTCTTTCATTTTTAATGCGAATCCAAACAATGTATCTTCATGACCATATTGAGTAATCCGTTCATCAAATCTTATTTCTTCTAACACTTTTTTATTGATTAAAAAGTTATTCGTCATAAAAGATTGATTAGGAAACTTACCTCTATCCTCTGAAAGTTTCGACTCTCGCAATCTTCCATATTTCCATGACAATCTCTTTATTCTACCTGGACATGCGGATTCATACAATCTTCCTCCGCAAACTACTTTTGGTACATTTTTAATAAATTTTATATAATTTGATAAAAAATCAGGCGATGCTATCAAAGAATCACAATCTATAAAAAGTAAATAATCATATTGTGCAAAATTTAAGAATAAATTCCTAATCTTTGATCTTCCTATATTACTTGGTAATTCTATAAAAGTAAAGCCTATACAGGCATTTTTATTTATTGAGGTATATTGGTCAGACCCATCGTCGATTATTATTATCTCATAAGGGACGCTTAATAATTTTGCCTGTTTTGACAACTCCTTTATCAAAGTTGATATATTGAAATTATAAACTGGCAAACAAATCGATATCATTATTTATTTTTTATAGAAAATAGCTGCTGAATTAATTTGCAATCATATTATACAAGAAGTATTGCAAAATATTTTATTGATGGATTTTTGATTAAATGAAAAAATTAAAATTTCTAACACCCAAATATTTAATTTCTACTTTTTACTTATGCCTAAACCAACAATCGTTTCTTTCAATTTCAAAAAATTTATACTTTGTATTCACAGGGTCTCCATGAATTAACCTATTGTTATACTTTTTCCTTAATAAATAATTCACTACACCCATATCTCCAGTATAATTTATATTATTATCATAGTTATATTGCTCATGAATTGAGGCCATTTCTTCAATAAGAGACTTCATCAAAATCATACTCCCTCCAATTATTCCCGCATTCAATAATGTATGATTCCTGAATTTATCTTCATAATACACAAAATCAGGTATTTTTTTTCTTAAGTGCGCATTATGATTTCTCATCCATTCGCAATCTGAAGTCATTAATTCATCACCACAAAATATTTTATTTCTATTGCTTAAATACAATTCTTGAATAAAAGGATTTTTCAAGACTACAACATCTAAAATATCTGTTATAAAAACATTAGAAAACGATGAAGAATACTTTTGCAAAAAATCTCTATAAACAAAATACCTATAAGCACTAGGATAAAATCCTTTACACTCCTCTACTTTAATAAATTTGATATACTCATTCTCGAATTCATTTACCCGCATTTCTGAAAATGCATTATGAAATACAATCCCAGACAACCCAAGATTAATTATCGAATCCATCCATTCTTTTATTTTATCAATATCATCATCTGCATAAGTTACATTACCATTCACATCATACACCCCTGTAAAAAAA
>CANICR010000027.1 GCA_947466405.1 Chitinophagaceae bacterium
ATTTGATTGATTAAATTAATGCTTGAAGCATTGTATCCTTGAGCTTCTGCAAGCATTAATAAAACATCAGCATATCTAATAACCGGCCAATCATTTTCAGCATCATCCGCAATTGCCATATCGGATATGTATTTATTTACATAGTGTTTAGTGATGTAAACTAAAATATTGTTAGCAAATCTAGGATCTGTTGTAAGATAACTAGTCTCTAATTCATAAGACGGATAATTATATCCTTGTCCATCACCATTAACAACGGCTAATCCACTTCCATTAGGTGCAAACATGTTTGCAAAGGGAGAACCCAATCCTAAACTTCCCGCCTTATATCTAACAGCAAATAATATTTCAGAATTCATTTCATTAGTTATAGAAAATACTTCTTTGTAGGTAGGTTGTAAACTGTAGGTACTATTGTTAATAATATCATTTAACAATATAATAGCTTCTGATTTTCTATTTAGGGTTAAATAAACTTTGGCAAGCAATGCTTTTGCACACCATGTATTTACCCTTCCTAAATCATTATTATTGATGGCATTGAATTTAGCCGAATTGCCATAATTTATGGTGTTATTTAAGTCTGCAATTATTAATTTATATATTTCATCAGTACTTTCTCTATTAATTAATTTTGCTTCAGTTGGACTTGTTGGAGTATGTATTAAAAAAACGCCGCCAAATAATCTAACTAAATTAAAATAATGATAAGCCCTAATAAAAGTGGCTTCTGCAGCAACACGTTTCCTATCTTCTATTGATACAGGTATCAATAATGAATCATACAGTAAAACCCCTTCAGATTGTTTATAATTAACTTCTATACTTTTCAATACTTTATTTACATTGTAAATGTTGTAATAAGTATGAAGCCAATAATTGTAAATTCCTTCATGATAGGTATTTGGCATAAACATATCCAAATCACTTAGCTCCTTATTGTCGGAACTACCACTTGTTGGATTACCCATAATAGAATTATCACTTCTCAATTCGGTCATACTCCACTCTTCATATAAAGGTTTTTGCAAACCATTATAACATCCAGTAAGTGCTACGTCAATTTCATCTATATTTTTATAAAATGTCGCATCGTATAAATTTGAAACAGGATAAATATTAATATTCTTATTACAACTCACTATTGAGAAGAAAAAGAAAATCGTCAAAAAATTAAAAATATACTTCATAAAATATTTTGTTTCTTTTAAAAGTTTAGATCAATCCCAAACAGAATTGTTTTTGGTATAGGAAAACTTCCTCTTTGATATCCTCCAATTAATGAAGACCCATAAACCCCAGATGACATTCGACCTTCTGGATTTATACCTCTGTAATTTTTCGCACTTTTAAAATATAGATTTTGTGCAGATAAATAGATTCTTACTGAAGTTAAGTTTAATGATTCAGCAGTAGAAGCAGGTAAAGTATAGCCTAGATTAAGTTCTCTAAGTGAATAATAACTGGCATCTTCCACCACATAATCAGTCAGCAACCAATTGAAAGCAGATTTATTATAATTTGGTGTATATCCATCACCAGGATTCATAGGCGATATCCATCTGTTTGTATTATATACTTTAACCAACTTTTTAGTTTCATCATAATTTGGATCTCCATTAATTAGAGACCCACCTTGTACACCTTGAAATGTAAAACTAAGATCTACTGATTTATAGTTACAAGTATTTGTGATGCCCCAAGTGAAATCTGGATATGGAGAACCTATGTTAGTTCTGTCGTTATTATCAATAATATTATTGTTGTCAACGTCTATTATTTTTAATTGACCTGGCACAAATGCATTATTAAATGTACTGGTAAGGCCAGTAGCTTTGGCTGCATCTATTTCTGCCTGCGATAACCATACCCCATTTGTTTTAAAGCCATAATATTGAATTAATGGACTACCAACTTGATTTTTATAAATTTCATTTCTTTCACCTTGATTAATTAAATAGGCTTCTTCACCAAGCTCTAAAATGACATTTTCCGTATGTGATATATTAGCTGAAGTTGTCCATTTGAAATTACTTGTAGTTATATTAACAGTAGATAAATCTAATTCAATACCTGTATTTTTTAAACTTCCTATATTATTCCAACTTAATGGAACTCCAGTAAAAGCCATTGCTGATTGTTGTAATAATAATCTATCTGTTTTGGATTTATAAAAATCAATATTTAAATTTATTTTGCTCTTAAATAAGGCTACTTCTATACCATAATTATTTTGGAAAGTTCTTTCCCATGTAATGTCAGGATTAGATCTAATTGTCATAGAAGTTGCTTGCCCAGGTGTATTGTTACCTGTACCATCACCAAAAGAATAATTTGATGGGTACAATAAATCTAAAAATCCAAAATCAAGAATTCTATTATTTCCAGAAACGCCATAACTAGTTCTAAATTTTAATTTACTTAACCAGTCAATATCTTTTAAAAATTTCTCTTTATTAGCAATCCATCCTACAGAAACAGAAGGAAAAGTACCCCATTTATTACCTGGCCCAAAATAGGAACTACCATCTGTTCTAAAACTGGCAGATAACAAATATTTATTTAGATAACTATAATTTACTCTACCCAAATAAGAGATTAATCCAACTTTAATTCTAGTTCCAAAAGTGCCTGCTTTGTCAATTTGAGTAGCATTATTTAATGTTCTGATATTATCACTTGGATAATTTAATCCAGTGGTTTGGTCTTTGTTGGTATTTGTTTTTTGGGTAGTAAATCCAAGTAGTGCGTTAATGGAATGATCTTTTATATTTTTTGTATAATTGAATGTGTTTTCTGACAGTAAATCAACTGTTGATGAATTGATATAGACACCTTTACTAACTAAACCATCAGCATTTGCATTTTTATTTGACCAATTTAATGTATTAGACATATTTACATAATTGGTTGCAAGAGATTTAAAATCAAGTCCTTTCATCAATTTGATAGTTAATTCTGCCGAAGATTGTGCCCTATATTCATTAGCTATAATACTTGAATTTAAGATAGAGGACAATGGTGAATTTGTACTTGAGTTAAATGGATCAGATGTGCCAGTTGGGGCCCAAAAACTACCATCAGGCATATAACCTGAATAATAAATTTCACTAAAATGGCGAGGTTGAGCAAAATCTCCAGGTTTAATATTTTCCCATTGTGATAATTGATGAACATTTTCTGCAGTTAGTTCAGTATGATATGCAGGCATGAAACTTGGATACCTTACAAAATTGGTAAAATTTTCAGAGGGCGATTCTTTTTTAGAATAAGAAGGATTAATATTAAAAACAACTTTTACTTTTTTACTTAGGTCTAAGTCTATTTTAGTACGGATATTAAATTTTTCATAATTACTATGAATCATCATTGATTGATCTTTTTGATATCCACCTGAAATGAAATATTTTAAACCTGATTTTCCGCCTGAAGCACTTAATTGAAGATTTTTTGCTAAACCTGTTTGAAGTGCAAGGCTTTGCCAATCGGTACCTTTTCCACCTAGTAAAGTTTGTTCAACTATATAACCAGCTCTTTCATTATTAGAAGCAATTGCAGATTCTAATGGAGCTGTAATACTGGTATCAAGAGACTTTAAAGAAGCTTCGTAAAATAAGTTGTTCATATACTCTGTGTAAGTCATTATATCGTATTTTTTATACGGTGTTTTAAATCCAACAGAATATTTAAATCTATATTTTGGTTTATCTATTTTTCCTGATTTTGTGGTCAATAATATTACTCCACTTGCTCCCCTAGATCCATAAATGGCTGCCGAAGCCGCATCTTTTAGTATTTCTACAGATTCAATGTCAGCCATATTAATATAAGCTAAACCATCTGCAACAGGTTGTCCATCTACAACAACCAAAGGACTTGCACCTGCATAAATAGAACTAATACCTCTTACAGTTACTTTAGGCGCATCACCTGCAAGGGATGATGTATTATTTACTTGAACACCTGCAATTTTTCCTTGTAATGCTTGATCTAATCTAGATACTGGCGCTTCATCCAATTTGTCATTTTTGTATTTAGAAATGGCGCCAGTAACATCTGCTCTTTTCTGAGTTCCATATCCAATAACAACAACTTCTGTATTATCCGTATAGGAAGGAATCATATTTACATCAATCACAGATTTATCTTCAATTAGAATCGTTTGAGTAGTATATCCTATACAAGAAAAAATCAGTAAAGTTGACGTTGATTTTAGATTAATCGAATATTCTCCTTTTGCATTTGAAGATGTGCCATTCTTTGATTTGTCAGCCACAATATTAGCGCCAAGAATAGGTTTCCCTGTTTCTTTGTTCAAAATAGTCCCTGTGATTACTTTCTTTTGTGCATATGCATTTCCGAATAAAATAAACAACAGTAACAATAATACCTTCATTCTTTTCATAGTAAGTATGATTATATTTTAATCAATATTATTGATAAGATTAAATAATAACTTTTTAGATTTTTCTCCAGCAATATTATAAATACTTTCTTTGCACGTTATACACTTCAATTTACTGATACCTTGTGCTAATAAAGGAATTCCAACTTGAAAATCAAATGGTTTAATCTGCTGGCCTTCCCAGTCTTTTTCTTTTGATATATAAGGTAATAATGCCTCAAATGCTTTTTTAATAGATTTGCCAGATTTAGAAGTATAATTCCACATGTCTATACCAACAACAGATGACATTTGAGCAATATTAAATAACGGATCTAAAATAAAAACAGAATAATGAAGTGATATTGTTCTGTCTAATTCAGCTGGGAAAAACCCTTCGTTATCCATTTGATCTTCTAATCTGCGCTGTACATTTAAAACAATATCTCTAGCAATTGTAGTGTCCCCAATAAACAAAGCAAAAGAAAGAGATTGTGCATCATACCAAATAGCATGATTATTTTTTGTCTTCTTTTCATCAATCCCATTCTTACTAGTTCTTAACCATTGAAGATAATCAGTAAACCAATGAACCATTTCTTGCTGATCCTTTTCTGACCAATAATTGGTTCCTTTTAAAAAGCCAATAGCATCTATTACTTTCATCAAACTTCTAGTATCAATGATACCTGCACCTCTTCCATCATTAACGCCTTTTACTGCCTGACCAAAATTTAAATTTGGATTCATTTTAGTAGCCGAATCAAGAAACCATACTTTAATTAATTTTGCGCTTTTTTCTGCATATTTATTATCATCAGTAAAATAATATGCCAACGATAAAGTATTAATAACCCTACACAAAACTGGTAGATATTCTTTGTCTTTATACTCTTCTACTTCTGGGTTTACTTGACCATCTTTTCTGATATAAGGAATTCCATCTGGTTTATTTGGATCTGGCCAAAAATAAGGCGCCAAGCTCATATAATCATGCTTATCACCACTTGGGGGTGTGTTCTTTTTTTCCATCACACTCATGGGTGCCAATTGCAAAGCATTATCAGCTTCCTTTAAAAGCTGTTTAACAGCAGGCATCACCGTTGTATCTTTCGACAATACTTTTTGTTTATTTATTTTCAATGCATTGGCATCTAAAGAAAAAACAACAAGTTTATTTTGACTATAAGTATTCGATGCATTAAATATTATTACTAATAAAATAACACGCTTAATCACAATTCCTTTCATATCTTTTTTCTATTTGGTTATTGAAATTACTTTAGACAGTATTCTGTCTTTTTCATAAAAAACCAATAAATAATTTCCTGGAACAATATTGTATAATGGTAATTCATATGTTGAAAATCCAGCTGGAACATATAAATTTTTCTTAGTGATATACTGTCCAAAAATTGTATACAACTTTAATTCTCCTAAATTAAATTCTTCAGAATAAATATTTACAGTTAAATTTTTACTGCTGTTCACAAAACAAGTTAGCGTTTGTGGGTTATTGTTATTAGGATATACTTTTAATATTCCATTCAAATAAGTGAAATTATAATTATTTGAATTAGCACCTTCGGCATTAACAGGATATTTTCCTGGTGTAGAATTTTTATTAGCGGTTGTTACGGCTGAAGGTTTAACAATCAAATCAATAGGTGTTTCACCTAATACAAATCCAGTATAATTAAAGTCAAATAATGGATTATCTGTTCCTTGAGTTTTTGAAGTATCTATTACTTTGATTGTTAAATTAGCTTTATTTATATTTAAAACTCTAGATTCATCAGATGCTGCTGTATATCCAGTAGTAGCCGGTTGAGATGCTGTAATAGTAACAGTGCCTGCCGACACGATATGTATGCTATTACCTGATATAGATGCAATGGAAGGATTGCTTGATGTATAAATAATAGGATTAGCCATATTTGTGGAAGTGGCGCCTGCATTAAAATCAGTATTTCCATAAACTTTATTAGCAATACTATTAAATGTAATTACTTGAGGCTGATTAGCTAAAATGGTAATAATTCCATTATTTAAAATATAATTATAATTATTTGCAAAACCACCAGTTAATGTTATTGGATAATTACCAATTGGTGAACTAGTGACAGCTGGTGAACTAATATCAGGAAGAACTTGTAAACTATCTTGATTGTCACTTAATACAAATCCTGTTATAGTAATAGTAAATGCTGGATTGTTATCACCTTCAAATTTTAATTTATCATCTGCTTTAATGAGTAATGCTGCTTTATTTATTGTTAACACTCTAGTTCTATTGCCGGCAGGATTATTGCCATCGCTGGCTTGATTCGCATTGATGTTTACAACACCAGCGCCTACAATATGAATGATACCCGTTGAAGAAATGGTTGCAATCGACGTATCACTTGATGAGTAATTAATTAATTCAGTCGTATTTATAGAAATTACATTTGTTGAAAAATCAGCATTCCCATATGTTTTAGAACTGAACAGAGGAAATTTAAATTGATTGTATTTTACTTTTAATATACCTGGAAGAAAAGTTATTTCATAATTATTTGAAGTTGCTCCAATTGGATTTATTGCATAATTCCCACTGTCAGAATCAACCGTTGAAGGAGTTGTATATAAAACAGGGGATAATAAAAAAGATGAATCTTCGCCATTAACAAATCCAACATAAGAAGCATTAAAAGTAGGATTAATTAATCCTTCATATTTACTAGTATCCTTTGCTATTATTCTTAATCCTTTTTTATTAATATGAATTGGCTGAGTAACATCAGCAGCTGGAATATAAATTGTATTCCCAAGTTGAGATGCCGTAATTATTGCATCTCCAGCTCCTTTGATATGAATATTATTACCATTAATAATTGAAACCACGTTAGTATCACTGGATGTTAATACTATTGGTATTGTACTATTAGTAGAGGTTGCATTAATATTAAAATCTGTATCTCCATACGTTTTATCAGACAAGGAATCAAA
This sequence comes from Chitinophagaceae bacterium, assembly GCA_947466405.1. Lineage (GTDB taxonomy): Bacteria > Bacteroidota > Bacteroidia > Chitinophagales > Chitinophagaceae > Ferruginibacter. The sequence goes on from CANICR010000027.1 coordinate 7,376, forward strand.
TGAAATAGTTTGAGGAAATTGTGGTCTTATTGTAAGGTTACCATCAACAGTTGAAATCGAATAATTTAATGCAGTTGCATTAGATATGGAAATTGCATAGTCCCCTACTGGTGAATTTGTCGTTGCTGTTGTATTTATAATAACAGGTGTATTAAAAACTGAATTCGTTTCACCATTTACAAATCCATTATAAGATTCCGTAAAAATTGGATTTATGCTTCCTTGATATTTAAACGTATCATTCGCTGTAATAACAAGCGGTGCTTTATTTACTGTTAAAGTAATGCTTGTGTCTATATTATCGTAAGTGCCGTCTGTCAATTGCTGTGTATGAATAGCTACTGAACCTGTTCCTTGAATATGAATTTTATAGGTCAAGCCCCCATCATTAGAATATACAGTTGCAATTGAACTATTGTTAGACGTACAACTTATTGGTTGAGTGATATTCATACTATTTAAGAGAATATCAAAATCCGCATCACCATAATTTTTAATTGATGGAAAAGTAAAGATAAACCCTGGTCTACTCTTTATTTTCAAATTACCATTTGAGAAAGAAATATTATAATTGGAAGCTGTTGCATTAGATACAACAATAGTATAATTACCTGTGTCGGATAAGTTATTTGCTGTTGTAAACGCACTTGCAGGAGTTGATAATACACTTGCGTCTTCTCCGTAAACAAATCCAGCATAATCAAATTCGAAAATTGGATTTGCTAACCCTTTATATTTAAAAGTATCGATGGCTTTAATGGTTAAATCTGCCTTGTTAACAGTAAATGTTATTCTAACTGTATCAGCCGGGAAATAGAAATTATTTCCAGGTTGTGTGGCTGTTAAAGTTGTTTGTCCTGCACCAGTAATATGAATATCACTTTCATTTACAATTGTAGCCACATTAATATTGCTACTAGTAAGGGTTATTGGTATGGTACTATTAGAACTTGTTAGATTGCTAGAAAAATTAGCTGCTCCATAAATTTTTGACGCAATTGAATTTAAGGTTATTACCTGATCAGTTTTAGGATTCACAGTTAATACACCATCAACATAAGACATAGAATAATTTGCCGCTTGACCACCTGATACATATATAGGATAATCACCATTAGGAGAATTTAATAAAGCAGTGGTAGAAATAATTGGTGCATTAAGTATAACTGATTCATCTTCCCCGAAAACAAATCCACTATATGTAAATGTTAATATAGGATTAGGATCACGTTCATATTTCCTTTTATTTTCTGCTGTAATAGTCAATACTTTTTTATCTACATGAAATGATTTTGTTATAGAAGTGTCATTATACAAACCATCCGATAATTGACTTGCAGTAATATTAGCATCTCCAGCACCTACAATATGTATAGTGCCACTAACAGAATCAATAGTAGCAACTTGCGTGTTGTTAGATTTGAACTTTATTGGATTTGTATTGTATAAACTTGTTGCACTTATTGTAAAATCTGAATCACCGTATGTCTTGTTTGGAATAGCATTAAAAGTGAAAATATTTGCCGGAGGCAAAGATCCAATACTAAATGAACCATAACTTGTATCTAATACACTTGCAGTATTTGCAACATTATCTCCAGTATTTAGTGGATTTGTCCAATTAGATTCTTTGTATTTTATTACACCAATTCCTGCATTAGGTAATTGCGTAAATATAGATCCTTCAATGGATGGTACCCAATTGAACTTTATTAACGAAGTTGATGATCCACTATTGCCATTTAAATTCCATACTGCATCTACAAATTTCTTTTTTTGATTGTCTGAAAAAGGAATTCCGTTTATTGCTGCAGTAGTTTTAATTGTATCATAAACAGATGCCGTAATAGAAGCCAACCCATTAGGTGAAATGGTGACAGGTAAATAATGATTAGGCGTTCCAATTGGAATTGTTTTCTCACTATTTATTGAATCAAATCTTAATTTTCCAATATTAGCACCATTAACTTCTGTTACGATATAATTTGAATTATTAAAGGTTCCTAAAATAGCAGAATTTGATTTTATACATACACTATCAGTAGAGCGTATTGTAAATTTACCCGACTCAAGTTTTAAATTGCCAGAGACATTAATTGATTTATTAGATTTAACATCCGCATTTATGGTTAAGTTTCCAATTTCTGTAATAGAGGTAGTAAAAGGTGTTGATGTTGATCCGTTAAATACATAATTAGTTCCTGCTTCAAAACTCTTAGAAGAAACCTTAATTGAGCTATCTATACCATAAGGATTAGAAGTGGCTAATGTACCAGTTTTTGAAATAATAGTAATAGAATTAACTACTCCAATAGTTGGTTTTGATAAGGTTATTCTGCTGTTAGATGAGCTTGTAGCAATAACATAAGTATTAGGAGCTATTGAATCTCCAATTACTAAATTTCCAGATCCTACATTTCCAGTATTAGCACTCCCACTATAAATACTAGGATCTAATCTTAACGTATCAGATCCTGCAACTCCTCCTGCAGTTACATTGATACTTGGACCTGTAGTTGAGCTAATAACATAAAGCTTACCGGTACCATAAATGCTTTTATCGTTGGTGTTTAACAGACCAGATACTTTAGAGGTTGTTGTTACATCCATTATTTTAAGATCTCTATTAAGTACAACATTTGCATTAGACCCAACTATAATTGCACCCAATGAATCAAATTCTCCTGAGCCACTAATTGTTTGAGTTGTATTACCAAGAAATAAAAGTCGATTCATTGCAGAAGCTGCAGCTCCCGTATTTATAATTCCATTGTTGATTAAATTTCCAGAAATTGGCGTGTATGAACTGGTTAAATTTAATCTTGCACCTTGTTCAACTGTAAGATCATTTAAACTATAAAAACTTCCTGCCGTAACAATATTATTTGTAGCAATAATGAGATTAGATAACTTTCTGGTTGAAAAGAAATTTGAGCTAGTAACATATGAAGAAGGAATGTTAGTATTTATTCTTAATGTGCTGCCTTCGCTTAGTAAAATAGGAGAAAAGCCAGATGTATTTGTAAAAATTGAATAACCTCCAAGATAATTTAATAATGAACCATTTTTAAAAACAATACCATTCTTTGCAGTTACATCTTTCCCAAAAGGATAATTTGATGAAGTAGGTGTTTTGTCTACAAATGAATTGCATACTGATCCACTTTCAAAAAAGATACTACCACCCTGAACAAAATTAAGATTTGACAATCTACAAGCTCCATTAATAATATTTAATGTGCCAAATATCCTTCCAGTAACATTTGTTTCGAATTGCAAAACATTCCCCCATGAAATATCTTGCGCATTCAATGTAAATGTAGAAGTTGAATCTATATAAAAATCATCATTATTGGTACCATCCCCTTTTATAGATATAGTTCCTGTACCTACAGAATTTCTTTGATAAATAACATTTGCATGATTTATTATTTTCAATTGCCCCATATCATTACTTCCATCTGTTATTGTTACAGTTCCTGTAGTTGGTGAACTTCCTCCAACATTATTACCATCCATAATTAAAATATCCAGAGGGGATGCAACTGCACTTGATCTTAGAGTCCCAGAGCCATCTAAAGAAGTATTCCATCTTGAACCAGAAGTGGAAGAAAAACTTATAGGCCCATTTCCTCCCACCCAATAATAAGTAGTTTGGCTAAATGCAAAATTTATTAAAAAAATGAGCGCAGCAAATAGGGATATTTTTTTCATTTTCATTGAATATTAAAAGATAAAACAGTTATTATTGGTGTTATATAGATTTATTAAATGAAATCTTCTCTCATTGGATTAAAGACATCAATTAACACGCCTTCTTCTAAACAAACTACACCATGAATTAGATTAGATGGTACATAAAAAACATCACCTGCTTTCAACACTTTTTTTACGCCACTAATTTCCACCTCAAAAACACCTTTTTCGATATTAGTCATTTGAATATGATAATGTTGGTGTAAACTCCCGATTCCACCTTTATCAAATTCAACACGAACCATCATTAAGTTCTTGTCGTAGGATAAAATTTTTCTTTTTACACCTGGCGCCATTATTTGCCATTCAATTAAATCGCTTTCTACAAATTGATTAATTGGGTAATCCAAAGTTTCTGATGTTGACATAATTATTGTTTTATTATTATTAATTTATTTTTTTATTATCAAATGTTACATAATAAGGGCCATTCCATTCTATATGGTATTCGCCTTTATTGAAAAAATGTTTTGTGGTTTTATCAAAATCTTTATTCGTTTGTATAATTAACAATGTCTTGTTTTTAATTTTAATAGAAACTGCTGTTATATTTTCATCGTCTTGTAATTTTTCAATTTCATTTACATCAGCGTAAGCATTTGTAGCAATTTCAGAAACTGCATTAAAATTACCATGGGGCTCAATGACGTTAATGTATGTTTCATTATTGCCCTTGGTGCGAATTATATAAGATGGATCATTCCTTAAGTTGAAATTAGGATCATTGGCACCTATGAGTGTAAAATATATAGATGCGGAATCATTTGTGCAAGTAGATATTGTATAAAAAGTTTTATGATTTAAAAAAGTAAATTGGTTGAATTTACCACTTACCCTTGCTTCGGCTTCTTTCCATAAATGTTCATAACCATTAGCATTCCCCAAAGTAGTTAAGGATTTTGTGTTTGCAGTATAAGGAAAATTTGTACTGATTACAGTGCCTAAATAATTAAATGGCAAATCGTATTGATGACTTGTTGCAGAAATATTTCTAAAAAAATCTACTGTTATTGGATTGTTTATTTCTGGCAAGTTGATCATGTATATGCTTCTTTGCATAACAACATTATGATAAGCGGTACTGTCTAATGAACTAATAACTTGTACATTTCCTTTCCCAACAGATCCGAATAATTTTATAGGATGATTTCTTTCACTTTCTTTTTCATCGCCATGATAATGACTTGTTTCATCTACCGTAATTGTATTATGTGCTATTGATTGCTGAGCATATGATTTTGTTTCTGGCAGATACCTGCCACCGCACTTTTGTTCGATATTAATAAACCTGGATGCACCATAATCTTGTAAAATCTCATTGCCGTTGTCATAGAGGTTGATATTCAATTTATCAAAATGACCATGAGCCATACCATGTGAACTGTATTTAAAAACCAAAGAAGTAAGATCCGGTGCAACGCCATTTCTTAAAACAGCAACGCCTCCTTTATCACCATTAGCACCATCGGTATATTCAACAGATTTATATGGATAGTATAAAGGGATATTTTTTTCTTTTTGTAGAGCCTCACTAAGACTAACGCCACCGCTATTTAAAATAACTCGTCCTTGGGATTTTGCAATCGGTAGATAAGATTTTTTGTAACCATATACTTGCCAAGCTATATCAAGAGCCACCACGATTTCATTCGTGATGAATGTTTTGTCTTTTAAAGCATCATTATAAGTATAAAAAGCACCATTCAAATTGGTTTGTTCAAGGGCGCCTTCCAATGCTTTTTCTAAAATATTGTGACGGTATTGAAAAATCTTTAAAGAAGGACTAGTATTATTTATAGCATTAGCCAATAAATAAAAAGGTAAAATAGCATATCGAGTATAATAAGGCCCTTCATTATAATATCCATCTGGAGAAAATAAGCCGTCTAATTGAGCGATGAATCCGGCTTTACCGTCTTTATTGCTTCCGTATAAGGCCATTTTTACATAATCTTCATTATCAGTCGCAATACCCACAATACCAACTCCAGCACAAGCCCATACAGCATGGTTATGAATTAAATCGAACCATGATTTAATGTCTTTTGTAAAATAATCTACTTCTGGATTGAAAGCGCCATTAGCTATTGAAATTCTTTCATTCAAAGTTAAATAATCATGAATACAGTCGAAAGATAATCCAGCATATACCAGCCAATTTGCATCGTTGAGCGCTTGCCAAAAAAGCCTGCCGGGCGAAGAACTTGTTGCTTGAGGATGATTTTGTAATGTTGGATTTAAAGAGGAATATTTTAGAAGCACATTTTTTACTAATTGGGCATATTTTTTTTCTCCAGTTAATTGATATAATAATCCACTATTGAAAAGTAGAATATAATTCGCTTTATGCTTGTCGTGTGTATATCCACCCGCAGCATCTTTTGGAATAGGAACATCAATATCTTTTCCAATCCAGCCATCTACCTGTGATTTCAACTCTTCAAATGATTGCGCTAAAAGATAATTGTCTTTTAATTTCTTTTTGACTAATTCCATGTCAGTACCTGTCGCAAATGCAATAGGATGAATTTGCGCATGTGAAATAGTGGTAAACGCAATGCAATATATTAATCCAAATATTTTCATAAATAATAGACAAAAAATAATGAATAAACATTATTTGAGACCATAGGGATACGTATCTGATTAATAAGAATAAAGAACCTTTTCAGCAGAACCATTCTATTTGAGTATGATCAGCAATTGTAAGTTACATCCTCTAAAGCAATCAGGAAAGTAATATTAATCTGATTACACTTAACCTTAACAACAAATTCGTTATAATTTATCTAATTATATTAAATTTTGGTTAAATTATTATTAACATAAATGGCATTTTGTTAAATCATTGAATTAACTTTATGAATGGTAACGTTACCGGCAACGCTGCCGGTATTTTCTCGATAATTTTCAAAAACATACTATAATTTTATTACTTCATCATGGAAAAGCAAATAACAATCAAAGACATTGCTTATGCACTTCATATCTCAACTTCTACTGTAAGTAGAGCACTCCGTGATGCCTCTGATGTTAAACCAGAAACAAAAAAAGCAGTAAAAGCATTAGCAGAAGAATTAGACTATCAACCCAACAAACTGGCATTAAGTTTATTAAATAAACGTACTAATACCATTGGTGTAATAATTCCTAATCTTGATTATGTCTTAGCTGCCATGGTAAAAGGTATTGATGAAGTTGCTTTGGAAGCAGGATATACCGTAATGGTTTGTCAAAGTGATGAAAGTTTTGGTCGCGAAATTGTAAATACGAAAAGATTGTTGGATAGTTTTGTTGATGGCTTTATTGTGTCTGTTTCCAGCGAAACAAAAGTTTTTGAACATATCAAAAAAATTCAAAACAGAAAAATACCACTGGTATTATTTGATAGAATTATTCAAAATTTAAATGTCCCTAAAATTCATTTAGATAATATTGAAGGAGGAAGAATTGCCACTCAGCATCTTATTGATCAAGGCTATAAAAAAATCGCCATTTTAGCAGGCCCCGAAAACATGGGAATTAGCAATGACAGGATGGAAGGTTACATGCAGGTTTTAAAAGAAAATAAAATCCGAGTGGATAAAAATTTAATTATTTATTGCGATTTTAATCAGGATTATGCTAGAGAAGCAACCAAAGAATTGTTGTCTATGAAATATCCTCCCGATGCTATTTTTACAATTAGTGATAGGATGGCTATTGGTGCTATGCAAGCCATTAAAGAAAGGGGATTAAAAATGCCAAAAGATATTGGACTAGTTGGATTTAATAACGAGCCTGTTACAAGTTTGGTAACACCCTCTATCTCAAGTGTTGAAATGTATGCTTATGATATAGGTAAAGCTACTGCAAAATTATTTTTAGAAATGTTGCATAGTGACGTTGATATGTCAAATGAAGAAATTATAATCAAACCAAAACTTTTTGTTCGTGAGTCTTCACAAAGAACACCAACAAGGAAATAAAATCATTCATGAAGTCTATTATCATTTGCTTTTTTATATTTTTTATTACTGATTTACATGCTGAAATAATTCATGTGCAAGATTTGCCTTCTCTTCAACATGCTAATACCATTGCTAATCCTGGAGATATTATCGTTTTAAAAAAGGGCGTTTGGAAAGATTGCGACATCATGCTTACTTGCCACGGAACAGCAAAATCGCCGATAACTTTCAAAGCTGAAATCGACGGAGAAGTAATATTTTCCGGCAAAAGTTCATTACAATTAGGAGGTGAATATATTATAGTAAATGGCTTGTTTTTTACTGATGGATTTTCTTTGGATAATGATGTTTGGCAATTTAAAACAAATGACGCGATTGCTAATAATTGTCGAATTACCAATTGTAAGATAGATGGATTTAATAATCCAAAAAGACTTCAAGATAATAACTGGATCGTTTTTTTTGGTAAATATAATAGAGTTGATCATTGTAGTTTTTACAACAAAACAAATTTAGGAGTACTACTTGCTGTTAAAATGGATGACGAAAGAAGCAGAAATAGTTTTCATAGTATTGATAGTAATTATTTCGGCAGAAGATTGCCACTGGGAAGTAATGGTGGAGAAATGATTCGCGTTGGGCTTGCAACACATTGCTCTTACAATAGCAGCACCATCATTAAAGACAATGTTTTTGATAATTGCGACGGAGAAACAGAAGTTATTTCTATAAAATCTGGTAACAATAAAATACTTAGAAACGTATTTAAGGAATGTCAGGGGTCTGTGGTATTAAGACATGGTAATAACAACACCGTAGAAGGCAACTTGTTTTTAGGAAATTTAAAAGAAGGCACCGGAGGCGTAAGAATTATTAATGAAGGTAATTGGGTGGTTAATAACCTTTTTATACAGTGCAGAGGTGAAGGGTTTCGATCGCCACTTGCAATCATGAATGGAGTATTCAATTCTCCCCCTACCCGCTATGTTCCAGTTAGAAATACTGTAATCTCAAACAATACATTTATCAATTGCTCAGCAATTTCTTTTGGTGAAGGCGCAGATAAAGAAAGAGAAATTTCGCCTATAAATGTTTTTTGCTTCAACAATTTATTTAGCAATACAATCGATTCATCTATTTTATTTGTACACAGTAAATTAGATAGCTTTTTTCTTTCAAATAATATTACATGCAACAAAACAAACAGTCCTTCAATAAATGGTTTTTTTAATAAAAACGTTACTACTCAAAAATGGAGATCTTTTAATATTCCTGCATGTAAAGAATACCAACCAATAAACAATTTTTTGCCAATTTCATATCAGCAGGATTTAAATAGTAGGCTCATGAATGGGTTTCTTAATCAATCAGGGTGTGCTAATATTACATATTTTGAAAAAATACTCAATTCGTCTGATAAAAAAGGGATAGCAAAGACCTGGAAAGAAAATAATACTATTCTATTATCTAAATTAACTATAAATAAATATTGTAAAAATGTTCAAGAGATAAAAGCTGCTTTACAAAATAGCAACAACATTAAAATATATTTAACAGGAACAGATTATTTTTTCAATGAACCTATTTTCATTAATAACAAAGCAGTCATTACATCTCTTAATCAAAAAAGAGTTAATATTGGCTCTTCAGAAGGCTTAGCAACGCTTTTTACGGTTACTAAAAATTCATCACTATCATTAAGTAATATTAATTTTGAAAATAGTCAATTGAATAGTCGCTACTTTATTTCTACAGACACAATTAATGATTGCAATCATTATGAACTTGCAATAACTAAATGCTCCTTCTCTAATTTTGACCATATAACTAATTCGTTTTTTTATGCCCATAAATCCTCCTACGCAGATAAAATATCCATTACTAATTGTGATTTTATTTCTGCCACATGCAATTTATTTAGTTTAGTTGATGAACATGATGACAAGGGGTATTATAATGTTGAGAAAATCAGTATTAAAAATTGCGATTTTAAAGAATGTGATTCCCCTATTTTTTCTATTTATAGAGGTGGCATGGATGAAAGTACTATGGGGCCAATTGTTTCCTTTAATAATAACCGAATAACTAATTGCCATTCATCTAAAGAAATCATTTCCTTTTATGGAGCCCAGCAAACTTTCTTATTTAATAACATATTTGATAATGCTAATTATAATTCTATCATTGTAAAATATGAAGATAAAACCAGGGCAACTCATCTACAGAAAAAAAATAAATTCATTCATAGCGGTACTATTCAAGAAAATAAATTTGTAACCAATATAAAATAAACAACAACATGAGAATTATCCATCAAGTACATCCCGAAGATTTCGTAAAGTACAACACACAACAAATTAGAGAAAAGTTTTTACTGGATAAGCTGGTAGAATCTAATGCCATTAATTGCGTGTACACCCATTATGATCGTATGATTGTAGGTGCAGCTACGCCAACAAAGTCAGCCCTTCCATTAGGAACGTATGATGCACTTAAAAGCGAACATTTTCTTGACAGAAGAGAAATGGGAATTATTAATATTGGCACATCAGGAAGTATTTCTGTAGATGGAGAAAAATCAATTCTGGAGAAATTAGATTGCTTATATATTGGTAAAGGAAAGAAAAATATTATTTTTGAAGGAGAAGGCGCAAAATTTATTTTCTTTTCATGTCCAGCGCATGCAGAATATCCTGTTCAATTAATGAAAGCCGTTAATGCTACTCCTGCAGAAATGGGAAGCAGCGAAACTGCTAATCACAGAACTATCAATAAGTATGTACATACTGATGGTTTAAAAAGTTGTCAGTTAATGTTAGGAGTTACCAATTTTAAACCCGGTAGTATCTGGAATACAATGCCTTCTCATTTACATGACAGAAGAATGGAAGCTTACTTTTATTTTGACCTTCCTGAATCACAGAGAATCATTCATTTTATGGGAGAACCTCATGAAACTAGGCATATGTTTTTAAATAATGAAGAAGCCATTGTATCGCCATCTTGGAGTATACATAGTGGTGTTGCTACTGCAGCTTATTCATTCATCTGGGCTATGGCTGGTGAAAATATTTCATTTACAGATATGGATCCAGTAAATATTTTAAAACTAAAATAAAATTTTAATAAAATGATGAATTTTAGAGTTGATAATAAAGTAGCTATTGTAACAGGATGTAACAAAGGAATAGGTTTGTCTATTGCTGTAGCTTTAGCAGAAAGTGGCGCTGATATTATTGGCGTAAGCAGTAAAATGAAAGAATCCGGAGATGATGTGAAAAATGCAGTAGAAAAAACCGGAAGAAAATTCTTTGCTTACAATGCCGATTTTTCAAATAGAGATTCTATTTATCAATTTATAAACGATGTTCAAAAAGATCATCCCCGTATCGATATATTGATTAACAATGCTGGACATATATTGAGAAATCCAGTGGCTGAACATTCAGATGAATATTGGGATACTATCATTGATATCAATCTAAATGCGCAATTTATTATTACTCGTGAAATTGGCAAGCAAATGATAAAAAACAATTATGGTAAAATCGTTTTCACTTGTTCTTTATTAAGTTTTCAGGGTGGTATCAATGTTCCAGGATATGCGGCTAGTAAAGGCGCTATCTCTTCATTATTAAAAGCTTTTGCTAATGAATGGGCTAAATTTGGCATTACCGTAAATGGCATTGCTCCTGGATATATTTCTACAGATAATACAGCTTTATTAAGAGCTGACGAAAACAGAAATGCTTCTATCTTAGCAAGAATTCCTGCTGCAAGATGGGGTAATCCAAGCGATCTTGCTGGAGGGTTTGTTTATTTATCATCTCCAGCTTCAGATTATGTAAATGGTACTATTCTAACCATTGATGGTGGATGGATGGGACGTTAAAAGGAATATTTAATTTTTACTATAAAAAAATCTCGACAATTTGTCGAGATTTTTTTTGTGCCCACGAAAGGAATCGAACCTTCACACCCTTGCGAATGGCAGATTTTGAGTCTGCTGCGTCTACCAATTCCGCCACATGGGCATATTCA